>JASHVU010000258.1 GCA_030044455.1 Acidobacteriaceae bacterium
CGCAGCCAGCGCCTGCCAGCCGCCCGGCGCAGCCGCCTGCCAACCGTCCAGCGCAGCCGCCTGCCGCTGCCAACCGTTACGCGGCGCCGCAGAGATATGCCGCACCGCGATATACGGCTCCGCCCGGCCATCTCGGCGACTGGCTCAACCAACACCGCAATCTTCCTGTGCAGGACCAGGAGCGGTTGCTGCGCAACAGTCCGAGCTTTAACCGGCTGCCACAGGACCAGCAGCAGCGCCTGGTGCAGCAGCTTCATCGCCTCAACCAGATGCCCGAGCCGGAACGGCAACGCCGTCTGGCATGGGGTGAAGCCATTGAGCACATGTCTCCTCAGGACCGCACGAACCTGAACAATGCGAGCCGCCAGTTTGCGGACTTGCCGCCGGGCCGAAAGGCGATGGTGAAGCAGGCCTTCCAGGATCTGCGCACGGTTCCCGCTGACCAGCGGCAAACGGTGTTGAACTCCGCGCGCTACCAGAACAACTTCAGCCCGCAGGAGCGGGATATTCTGAACAACTTTTTGAAGGTGGAACCCTACCAGCAGCCTGCCCGTTAGGCAGTGCCGGCTTCTTAATCGCAGGCGGCAGCCGAGGTACGGGTAGCGGCGTTCCAGGCCGACGTTCATCCTCTGTTCAAACTGCCAAAAGATAATCAAGCATTTAGACTAGGACTGCGAAGACCATTCAGAATGGTCGATCACTCCACTTCTGCCGGCTTCAGTAGCCAGGGCGGCAGAAGCGAAAGGGAAGCCGCAAATGACTGAACCTGTTTCAATTTGTGTGATCGGGTCGGGATACGTGGGCCTGGTGGCGGCAACCTGTTTTGCGGAGATGGGCCACCGGGTTGTGTGCGTCGATAACGACGAGGCGAAGGTGAAGACGCTGTGCGAGGGTGGCATGCCGATCTTCGAGCGCCACCTGCCCGAATTGCTTTCCAAACACCGCAATCAGGGGCTTTCGTTCATGACTGACCTGGCCTTTGCGGTTGCGCAGAGCGATGCGGTATTCATTGCCGTAGGCACGCCGCAAGAGGGCGACAGCGGCGCGGCCGATCTCTCATTTGTGGAGGCTGTGGTTTCAGAGATCGCCCGCTCCATCGGCAGCTACAAGGTGATCGTGGAAAAGAGCACGGTTCCGGTTTACACCAATGAGTGGATCGGGCGCGTGCTGCATCGGCACGGTGTGCCAGCCAGCGATTTTGATGTTGTCTCGAATCCCGAGTTTCTCCGCGAAGGCACGGCGGTGAAGGACTTTCTGCATCCCGATCGAATCGTGGTGGGGGCCGGCTCAGAGCGCGCGGCCGAAGTTCTGCGGCGCATTTACGCGCCTCTGACTGAAGGGACCTACTACTCGACTCCGGGCGCTCTTGCCGGTCAACGGAGCGAGTCGAATCCGGCGCGGCTGCTGGTAACTTCGCCACAGAGCGCGGAGATCATCAAGCACGCATCGAATGCATTTCTGGCGCTGAAGATTTCATTTATCAATTCGGTTGCGAACCTGGCTGAGGCGGTGGATGCGGACATTGAGGACATTGCCGTGGGAATCGGCATGGACAGTCGCATCGGCTCGAAGTTTCTGCGTGCGGGACTGGGCTACGGAGGCTCGTGTTTCCCCAAGGATGTGGCCGCGTTCCACTGGGTCGCGCAGCAGCGCGGGGTCGATTTCCAACTGCTGTCTGAAGTGCGCAAAATCAACGACGCGCAGCGGGATATCTTCTGCAACAAAGTGCTTTCAGCGTTGTGGACGCTGCGCGGCAAGCGGCTGGCTGCGCTGGGACTGGCGTTTAAAGGCGGAACGGACGACATTCGCGATTCGCCGGCTATCGACGTGATCCGGCGATTGCTGGCCGCAGGCGCAACCATTGTTGCCTGCGATCCGGCGGCGCAGGAGCGCGCGCGGGAGGTGCTGGCGGAGAGCGACAAGATGCGGTACGCGGGCGACGTCTATGAGGCGGCGCACAACGCCGACGCGGCGTTGATCCTCACAGACTGGAAGGAATTTGGCGAGATCGATCTCGACCGGTTAAAGGGTGAAATGCGCTTCCCAATCGTGATCGACGGGCGCAATCTCTACAATCCGACAACGATGCGGGAGCATGGGTTCACTTATCTAAGTGTCGGCCGGCCCGCGAATTACGAGGCGCGGCAGGGAGAGCTTCGGAGCGTTGCAATCTAAAGGTTTTTCGCCTGTTCGGTTTACGCTGGTGCATACTGATTTGGAGCTCGATATTTAAATATGCGCGTTCTCGTCGCCGGCGCTGCCGGATTCCTTGGTTCGCACCTCACAGACCGCTTGCTCGGGGATGGGCACTCCGTTGTCGGAGCCGATAACCTGTCGACCGGAGAGCGCGAGAACCTTGCGCACCTGGCAGGCGAGCCGCGCTTCACTTTTCTAGAGTGGGATATCTGCCAGCCGTTCACGGCGGCGATCGACCTGGGCAGAGTGGACTACGTGTTCAACTTCGCCTCGCCCGCGAGCCCGCCGGAATACAAGCGGTTGGGGATTGAAACGCTGGCGGTAGGATCGACGGGGACCAGGAACATGCTTGAGATTGCGGCGCGGCACAACGCCGGGTTCCTTCACGCGTCCACTTCAGAGTGCTACGGCGACCCGCTGCAACACCCGCAAACCGAGGAGTACTGGGGCAACGTAAATCCTGTCGGGCCGCGCTCGGTATATGACGAAGCCAAGAGGTTCGGCGAAGCGCTGGTGATGGCGTACAACCGCAGCCGCGGCGTCAACACTCACCTGGTGCGAATCTTCAATACCTACGGCCCGCGCCTGCATCCCGACGATGGGCGGGTGGTGTCGAACTTCATGATGCAGGCTCTGCGCGGCGAACCGCTGACCATCTACGGTGACGGCAGCCAAACGCGCAGTTTCTGCTATGTCGACGACCTGATCGACGGCATCGTGCTGCTTTCACGAACTGACGAGCACCTGCCGGTGAACATCGGCAACCCCAATGAGTTTACGATTCTGGAGTGCGCCCAGACGGTTCTCGAAGTCACGGGGTCGGAAAGCGAGATGCGCTACGGCGCACTGCCTGAGGACGATCCCATCCGTCGTCAGCCCGACATCTCGAAGGCGCGCCGGTTGCTGGGCTGGGAGCCGAAGATCCAGCTCAGAGAGGGGCTCATGCGCACGCTGGATTTCTTCAGGAGCAAGGTAAAGAAGCGATAGGCGGAGCGGCTGAAATGTGCCGACTAAACAGGATCAGGCGCAGAAAGAGTGCTGACGCGCACGGCGTCATTTTTCCGATGACAGTGCAATGCGCCTTTTATGCCTTTCGTTCTTTGGCCCAGGCGATCACGGAGCTTGCTATCGCCATGACAAAAAACAGAATTGCCCCGTTGAGAAAGGTCCGAAACGATATCGGATTTCCTTTCCCGACTTCGGCGGTCGAAACTGCGAAGATACCCAGCATTGCGAGGCCCCGCATGACAAGGGCAGCTATCGTGCTGAGAATGCCGATCCAATAGGCTGTTGTGGCTAATTGTTTTTCCAAGGCGTCCCCCTTCTTGGGTGGCGAAATTCAATGGTTTTTAGGGGAGGCAGCCATTGTCTCACGTTCGGCAATGAAGCGGGAAATAAACTGCTGGGTTCCCCCGCCTGCAACTCATGATTTGGACACCATCCATCGCACATCCCCAACCACCCACTTCGGATATAGTGTCTAGTGGCGTGAATGCGGCTGGGCGCACAATTTGAATTTTTTCAAGCGGCGGATTGCGCCGCGCTAGGAGAGAGCGATGACGATTTGGGGTAATACCGCAGATGGAACAGCTGTAGAGATTTTCACTCTGAAGGGCGGCGATATTGAAGTTCGCGTGATGGCGTACGGAGGGCACCTGGTGAGCGTGAAGGCGCCGGACCGCAACGGGAAAGTTGCCGATGTGGTTCTGGGATACGATAACCTCGCCACGTATTTGAAGGTTCCCAACGCTTATATCGGCGCGCTCATCGGACGCTTCGGGAACCGGATCGGGCAGGGGAAGTTTTCGCTGGGCGGCAAGACATACCAGATTCCGCAGAACAACGGAGTGAATGCGCTGCATGGCGGGCCGATCGGTTTCGATCGCTACGTTTGGAAGGCCGAAGAAGTGCCCGGCGGCGTCGAGTTCACGCACGTGAGCCCCGACGGCGACATGGGATTTCCCGGCACGTTGACGTCGAAGGTGAAATACACGCTCCACGGCAACACGCTGCGGCTCGACTACTCAGCCACCACCGACAAGGAAACCATTGTCAACCTCACCAACCACGCCTATTTCAATCTGCGCGGCAATGACGACGGAAACATCCTGGGACACAATGTGCAGTTGAACGCCGATCACTACACGCCTGTCGACTCGGGCCTGATTCCT
>JASHVU010000017.1 GCA_030044455.1 Acidobacteriaceae bacterium
TGCTTACCCGGCAGGGCCGCAAGATGCTTGCCGCCGCAATGCCGGTTCACGCAGCCGCGGTGAGGCGGCATTTGTTGTCGCGGCTGAATCCAGAACAGATTGCAACGCTGGTGCGGATGAGCAATATTCTGGGCGACGAGGAAGGCGACGAGTCAGCCAGTTAGCGAGTCGGCGTCGAGAACGGTGCTTTGTGTAAGAGACGCCCATTGGGGGCTGACGCTTCCCTGGTACCCGGATGCGAGGAAACCTGGGGCACCCGGCGTCAAGCGATGTACGGGCGTGGACGCCCATACGACAACCGCGCAGGAGCGCGGCGCTACTGTCAATCTGCGTGGAGCGCGGTATCGAAGAGCAGCAGGCTGACCGTGGTGAAAATGATGTCGTAGCCGACCAGCATCTTGATCCAGAGCATGGGGTCGCTGTCGCCGGTGAATATATCGCCGGTGGCCTGAACCATGGCCAAGAGTGCCGGAATGAAGATGGGGAAAAGAATGATGGACAAGAGCAGCTCGCGGTTGCGCGTGCTCATGCTGAGCGCAGCGAAGAAAACTCCGTTGCCGACGAGCGCCCAGGTGCCCAGTGGCAACACCAGCGCCAAGAGCCAGGCCTGGCCGGCGACGTGCAGGTTGTAAAAGATGAAGAAGAAGGGCGCCAGGATCACTTGCACGATAGTGACGAAGAGAAAGTTGACGATGACCTTGGCGAGGTAGAGCTCGGCGGCTGGCGAGGGAACCATGCGCTGGGCGTCCATGACCTGGTGGCGGATTTCGCGCGACCATGCCTGGTTGAGCGCGCTCACCGAGGCAAACATGGTAGCTACGCAAAGGACGCCGCCCGAGATCTGCTGGGCAAACTCGCCGTGGGGGTCGAAGGCGATGGAGAAGAGCACCACCACGAGTCCCGAGAAGAAGAGCATGGAGATGATGGCGTCGAGCGAGCGCCACTCAATGCGGAGATCCTTGACAAGATGGGTCCAGAGGGCGCGGGTCATTGGTGGCGCTCCGGGGTTTGTACGACGTCCTTTGTCAGATTGACGAGTTCGACTGCTACTTCCAGAGCCTTGGCCGCACGCACGTAATCGTCGGGGCTGAGAATGAGCTGGGTGCCGCGCGTGCCGGCTGATACGCTGATCTGCTCGAAGAGGATCGCGGTCTCATCGATATACACCGGGTAAGCCTTTTTTGCGCCGAAGATGGTGACGCCGCCGCGAATGTAGCCGGTGAGCGGCTGCACGTCTTTGAGCGGAGTCATTTCAAGCCTGCGCAAGCCCGAAGCGCGCGCCAGTTTTTTAAAGTCGAGTTCGGCATTGCCGGGGACTACGGCAAAGATGAATTCGTTATGCCCGTCTGTAGTGAGCAGCGTTTTGAACACCTGCTCGGCGGACATGTTGATTTTTTTTGCCACGGTAATGGCGGTAAGATCGTTGGGGTCGACCTCGTACTCGCGCAGCTCGAAAGCGATGCCGAGAGACTCAAGGTAGCGCGCGCCGTTGGTCTTCATAGCGTGGGAGCTCCGGGTTCAAAGCTGGCGACGCGGCCGGCGTGGAGCGTGAGGACCCAGTCGGCGATGGGGCTGGCGAGCTCGCGCTGGTGCGTGGTGAGGATGATGGTGCGGTTGTCTTGCCGGAACTTGGCCAGCAGTGCAACCATCTGGCGTGCGCTTTCGACGTCCATGTTGGAGAAGGGCTCGTCGAGCAGCAAAAGCTCGGGCGTGGGCAGCAGAACGCGGGCGAGCGAAGTTCGTTGACGCATGCCTTGCGAGTACTGGCCGAGATAACGCGGCAGATCGGGATCGAGGCCCACCTGGCGCAGGACTTCAGCGGGCGAAAGGCACGGGCGGCCAGGGTAGAGCTTTGCGAAATAGCGCAGATTCTCCTGCGCTGTCAGCTCGTCGTAGAGCATGGGCGCGTGGCTCATGTAGCCGATGCGATCACGCACGTCTTGCGGTTCGAAATCGCCGAAGAGTCTTACTTTGCCGAAGCTGGGGCGCAGCAGGCCGGCCAGCACGCGCAACAGAGTGGATTTGCCGGCGCCATTTTCGCCGAGCAGAACGTAGCAGCGGCCTGGTTCGAAGTCGACCGAAACCTGGCGGAGGGCGGCGAAAGTGCCGAAGAGTTTCGAAACGCCATCGACGCGGGCGCAGAACTGGGGCGCAGCCGCAGTGACGGCGGTAGTGGTTGGTGGACTAGCTTGCATTGGTGGTGGTTGGCTGCAAGTTGGATTTGTGAAGTTTGTGGTTCAGGTAGAGAGCCAGCGGGAGCGGAATGAGACACGGCGCGAGAAAAATGTAGAGGAAAGCGTCAACGGCGGTGTCAGGCACATTTGTCTGATGCAACACCATCGCGCCGACAAGAAAAGCCACGAAGATAGCGTACCAAACCACTAGGAAATTGCGCAGAATACGGCGTGCCTTCTGGTGTCCGCCCGTTCTTAATCCTTGAAGGCCGACAGCGATCAGGCCGGTTGCAATTGCCGGCAGCCCACTCAGAATCAAGTTATGAGAATTGAAGAACGGCGTCCTTAATTTCCATCCACTCAGATAAAAGATTGCGAAGCTGATTCCTGCGAAGATGAGGAATTCCGAGAGCGACTTCTTCCAGTTCATCGGGGCTCCTTGCGGGCTGAAAACGAACCCTCAGGGGCTAAAGCCCCATCATTTCGTTCATGGTATCGGCACGGATAAATCCGTGCCCTTTCAAAACTGTCGGACCCGGGAAAAGCGATATCCTCACGCCGTCCCTAAGGGACTCCGGAAGAATTCTTGATATTGCCGACCCCACGCTGAAGCGCGGGGTTAACGTCCGCTGCGCCTACGGCGCGACCACCGGAGATTACTTACGCAGTTCTCAATAAAGCCTGCCGCTCCCTCCGCGGTCACTACCTACAAGAGTATTACTAGCTGGTGGGCTTGGGCGGGGGTGTGTTGGCGGCGGTCTTGGTGGCCGCCGAAGGCTGCATGGCCGGAGCGGCGCCGGGCTGATTGGGGCCGGCTGGCGCGTACTTACTGGCGCATTTGGCCTGGAGTGTGTTGGCGTGGAAGACGCCGTCACGGCCATAGGTTCCCTCGGCGAGAGCCTGGGCATCGTCTTTGAAAGTGTCAGGAGGCGGCTCGGTGCCCTTGTAGGAGACCGTGAGCACCCGGCCGGTGGCGGCTTTGGGCGAGTGGCTCTCAAATTCATCGAGCACGAACGTGACGTGGGTGCCGTCCTGCTGGATGGAGCCGGGCTTGACGAAGCCCTCAACGCGCAGGTTGCTGGTATAGGCCTTGTTACCCATGGTGCCGAGCTCGGCAATGGTGACGTAATAGCTCTTGTTGGCTCCGTAGCCGGAATAGGCCAGCCAGACGATGGTGCCGAGGATGATGGCCGTCGCGATGCCGACCTGCACAGTTTTCTGCGATTTTTTCATGGTCTCTACCCTTTTAACGATACGAGCCCGCATAGCCATGGTCAACCGTGGGAGGGGGCGGGGATGTGATTTAGCTCACCCGAGGAGGCCCAAACAGGAATTGTTTGACAGTTCGGTGAAATGGTCTGCCTGGTCCCCAAATGCGAGGGACCAGGGGCACCCAGGTATGAGTAGGTCACCTTGCCGATTCAAGCAGTTGCGCGGCGTGGTTCAGCACCTCGGCCAGAACCTGGAGCTGTTGAGCGGCGAGCGGGACGTTTTTCGCATCGACTGCTTCGCTCACGCCGGGGAGGACCACTGCCGCGTACCCCGTGTACTCGCCGGGAGCGTAAATGGTGTGCTTGTACCAGGGGCGGTTAGGCAGGCCCTGGTCGGTGAGAAGAGCCGCCTCGACCGAACGCAGGGTGCGATTCAGGCCAGTCAGGTCGCCATCGGCCGCGACTTCGAGGTCGTGGGCGTGCTGTGCGGCGGTGGCCATGCGGGCCACGGCTGCCTCGGCGGGAGCGAAATCGAGCGAGCTCAAGCCGTTTTCACCCGCCTTTTTCTTCACCGACTCGATATATATGTTGATGGCATGAGCGTAAGCGACGTAGTCGTAAGGGAGCGCGTCAGTGTCGGCCATGCGGACGGCCTCAAGCCCGAGGACGCGCGCCATCTCCTGCAGGTAATCGAAGTGGGGGTCGGCGTTCTCTGTATACCAGGCGTAATCGTCGAAGGTGGAGTGATAAACGCCGTAAGGCCCTTCCGATCCGATGTCGGTCGAAGGAACTCCGGCGTGCTGCAGGAAGGGCGTAAAGTCGGAGCCTGAACCTAGGTCGCCCATGTGGACATCATTTTCGTCGGTGGGGGGCGCGTCAGAGGCGCGATGCTCTTCTCTTTGTGGATGTACGAGTCGCCACTGCTGGTAGACGGTGCCTGAGACCGGGCTGGGCACGGCGTGTGTGATCTCGCGTACGAACTGCTTGAGTGAAGGCACTGCCGCGGCGCTGAAGTCAGGACCGGCGACGGCCACGTCCACATTGAAGTAGGCCACGGCGTTGTTCAGCTCGGTCATGTGCTGCTCAACCCACTCGGTTGAGCCCATGAGGCCTTCCTCTTCCGCGTCCCAGCTGCAAAAGACGATGGTGCGTTTTGGGTGCCAGCCCCGTTTGAGCAGCGAGCCAACACCGTGAACGGCTTCGAGCATGGACGCGGTGCCGCTGTTGGGGTCGACCGCGCCGTAGACCCATGCATCGCGATGGTTGCCCACCACCACCCAGTCGTCGGGGAAGTCAGATCCCTTTACCTTGCCGATCACGTCCCAGATGATGCGGCGCTGGTAGTCCTGGTCAGAGACGAGATGGACTTTCACGCCGCCGGGGCCGAGATGGTAACGGAAAGGCAAAGCACCCTGCCAGCCCTGGGGCACGCCGGGACCCTTAAGCGCTTGCAGAATGGGCGCAGCATCGTGGTAACTGATGGGAATGGAAATAATGTGCGGCTGGTTGCCGTTGGGCGAGACGCGGGCCGAGTCGGGCAGGTCGAGCGTAGAGGCCACTCCGGGGGTTTCAGGGTCGCCGGGATATTGAAAGAGGTACTGCACTGAGCCGCGCTGCACGCCGGTTTCGGGCCGCCAGGGACCGTTGGGCCAGGGATCGCCCTTGTAATAGCCATCGTCCTGCGGGTCGGAGTAGATAAGAACGCCGACGGCGCCGCGCTGTTCGGCGAGATACACTTTGACGCCGCGGAAATTTTCTCCGTAGCGGCAGATCACGACCTTGCCATGCAGGTCGATGTGCCGCGCCTCCAGCGCTTTGAAGTCCTCGAGGCGGCCGTAGTTGGCGTAGACCACCTCGGCAGTCACGTCTCCCGAGCCCGAGGAACCGTTGAAGGGCATCACCACGCGGGGATCGTTATCGTAAGGGTCGCCTTCGACGTGCTCGCGGGTAGGGCCGCTCATGAGCTGTTTGCCGCTGTCGTCGAACGCCTCGACCTTAACGGTTTTGGGCCAGTTGATGAGCACGCGGTAGGGAACGATTTCAGTCTCAAGACCCGCGGCGCGAAATTTCTGCGCGACATACTCGGCGGTTTTGTGATCCTCAGGCGTGGCGGCCATGTGCGGAGCCGAGGTGAGCGTTTTGAGCTCCTCGCCGGCAAGGCTGGCGTCGGGCACGGCAAGAAACTTTTCTTCGACCGATTGCTCTTGATCGAAACTTTTATATCCGAAGACATTTTGCGGGACAGTCAGCGGCGTGGTTTGAGCCGGCAAAATGGCCGCAAGACATGCGGCCAATGCAATTGTTGAGAGTGGAAACCCGATATGCGGTTCGCGCAACTTGATCATTGGGACCTTCGCAAGAGAATCTTGGTCACTTAACCTTGGCTATCGTAAAAAAATCAACGAGATTTCCATCCGGGTCACGAAAGTACACAGAGCGAGTTCCCCAAGGCTGCGTGGTGGGTGGCTTGACCCAGGTTTTCACAAGGCCTTGAAGCCGCAGGTACTCTCGATCTACGTCAGCGACGTTGAATTCCAAAATCATGCTCCGGTTATTTGCAGCAAAAGCCGATCCCGGGATGTACTTTTCTTGCGCCTCTGCTGAGAATATCGCCAGCACCCCTCTGCCCGTCGGGAATTCGGCATAGTCTTTGCCCGACCACCTGGCTTTCAAACCCAGGACGGGTTCATAGAAAGCCACCAGCCGGCTCACATCGTTGGTGATCAAACAAGTGTTGATCAGTTCCGGGCTATGGTCCTGAGTGGGCCGCGGCTCTTCGACCGATTGAGATCTCGTCGATGGTCCGGACGCCGTGACCACCAGAACAAGCGCCAGAGATAACACGTAGCGCATCGTCATTGTCGAATTCTCCCGAGTGGATAACGGGGGCGCGTATTGGCGCGCCCTCTGGGGCAGGGTTCATGCCAAACGCTGGCTTGGATTCTATCGATGTCAAGACGCATTTGGGCTGGATCGCCGCGTCAAGCCATGCTCAAGCATAAACTGAGAGCGTAGGGGACTTGCATGAACGCCGGGGAGCGAATGCGGCTCGAACCCTGCCATTGACGAAACGGTGGCTCCAGTTGATGCATCATCAATTCAAGGCCTATTAAGGAGTTTTGTTTGAAAGCCTGGCCGTTACTGGCATTAGTCATTGTTCAGGGAATCTTGTTTGCCGCTCACCTGTTCATCGTTCATACCTGGCTTGCATTCTTTCCCGATCCCAGGCCCGCTATTGGGCATGCGCTGCGCATTACGGTGCTGGCTTTATCTTTCAGCTTTGTGATTTCGGCGCTGCTCAACTTCCGCCATTCGAATCTGTTTGTTTCAGTGTTTTACACGCTCGCATCGGTCTGGCTCGGATTCGCCAACTACTTTTTTCTTGGCGCGTGTGTCACCTGGCCGATCTGGTACCTGGCGCGCGCGCTTGGCGCGGGAGGCGATGCGCTGTTGCGGCCCATATTGGCCGGCAGTCTGGCGGCGATTGGCGCGCTGGCGGCAATCTATGGGCTGATCAATGCACGCAATATTCGCGAGCGGCGCATAAGGGTTGAGTTGCCCGGACTGCCTGAGCAGTGGCGGGGGCGCCGCGCGGTACTTATGAGCGATTTGCATCTGGGCAACATCAACAAGGCAGGCTTTTGCCGCAAGGTTGTGACGATGGTTGCGCGCCAGAGTCCTGACGTGGTCTTCATTCCGGGCGATCTCTACGACGGATCGACGGCGAAGCTCGACTGGTTGATTGCGCCGCTCAAAGAGCTGAAGCCGCGCTTCGGCATCTACTTCTCCACGGGCAATCACGAAGAATTCCACGATCCGGGCGATTATCTTGCGGCGATCCGCAAAGCTGGAATTCGCGTGCTGGCCAACGAACGAGAGACCATCGATGGCCTTCATGTGCTGGGCATCAATTATCACGAGGCGACGTTTCCGCAGCGGGTGCGCACCACGCTCGATATCCTGAGCCCGGGCGCTGGACAGCCGAGCATCCTGCTCAACCACGCGCCGGTGCGGATGCCGATTGTGGAGCAGGCCGGCGTTGCGCTACAGCTCTCCGGGCACACCCACGGTGGACAGTTCTTTCCTTATTCGTATCTCACGAGGCGGATCTTCGGGCCGTTCACCCACGGACTGCACAGCTTCGGAAAGCTACAGGTGTACACGTCGGCGGGCGCGGGAACGTGGGGCCCTCCGATGCGGCTGGGTGCTGCGCCGGAGATCGTGGTGATGGAGTTTGAGAGATCCGAATCGTGATATAATGTAGAAACGTTGCTACAGGAGTGCGCCGTGGCCGTCACAAAGAT
Organism: Acidobacteriaceae bacterium; assembly: GCA_030044455.1. GTDB lineage: Bacteria > Acidobacteriota > Terriglobia > Terriglobales > Acidobacteriaceae > Telmatobacter. Next base: position 7,690 of record JASHVU010000017.1, read on the forward strand.
CACGAGTCGCCAATTCAACCAGGACACGAGCCGGGCCAAGAAAGCCGCGAAAAAGGGCCCTGTCTTCATTACGGATCGGGGCCGTCCCGCACACGTGCTTCTCACGATTGAGGATTACAAGGCGATAAGTGGAAAGCGGAAGAACATTGTGGAACGGCTGGCGATGCCTGACGCCGCGGAAATCGAATTCGAACCGCCAAGGCTCGGTGATGAAAT
>JASHVU010000259.1 GCA_030044455.1 Acidobacteriaceae bacterium
CCTTGACACCGTTGCTGAAATAGCTAATTTCGAATGCAGAAACGCTTTCCTTCAGAAAAAAGACTACGTCCTTCTCCGGGGCGAGGGGATAGGTTAAGTCCTTCTGGAAGAAGCATGCCCAGGTTGCAGTCCTTGCGGTATCGTCTCCGCCGTTCCACAATTGTTTGAATGTCTGGCATCCCAGGCCCTCGGGACAATCGGGGGCCTTGGAGACGTGCAATTTGCTCACCGGGGACAGAGGGGCAGTTTGCGCGGTCGAGATACCCACAGCAAGCAACAAGACTCCAAACATCAACCTTGCTTTCATAGCTAGGTTCCTACGGCATGCTGGCATTGCAACGGAGTTAACCGCATCGGAAGTATAGGATGCGCAATCTTTGGATGCAATCCGTGGCGTTTCGCTTGCCCTTACGCCGCGCTGGCCACTGCCGCTTCGCGCGTAATGGCAACCACCGTCATGTCGTCCTGCTGCCCGAATTCCTTGGCAGCCTTCACAATCGCCGCCACCGGCTGCATAGCCATTTCGCTGCTGCGTTCAAAGCCGAACAACTCACCCTTTGCATTCGTCGCTTCCACAATTCCGTCGGAGTAGAACGTAAGCCGACTGCCCGGAGGCAGGGTAAGGTCGACCGTCTCATACTTCGTTCCGGTCTTCACCCCAAGAGGCAGCGCGCCGGGCAACGGCACCTCCAGCCCGTCGAAATATGGTGGCAGATGCCCGGCGTTGGCAATCCTTACATCGCCCTCGGCGCCGATGCGCGCCACCAGCGCCGTTGAAAACCCTCCGCCCGAGCGCCCCACCAGCCGCTCGTTCAGGTTCGACAACAGTTCGGCAGGGTCGGCTGTGTACTCGGCCGCGCCGCGCGTGGCTCCCACCAGCACTGAAACCAGCATGGCCGCGGGCAGTCCCTTGCCCGCTACATCGCCAATCACCACCAGCATGCCGCCGTTTTTCGTTGGCAATATCTGGTAAAAATCTCCGCCCACCTGTTGCGCCGGCTCATACACGCTGTCAACTGTAAACCCGGAAACGGTTGCTCTGTTCTCAGGCAAAATCACGCGTTGCACTTCGCTCGCGGCGGCAATCTCGCTCTCGAGCCGCGCCTGCTGGCGCGTAGTCTTCATCGATCTCCAGATCATGATCACGGCAAGCGAGACCGTCGACAGGATGCTCGCCACCTGGTTGAGTGAGAAAGCGAACGGCCCGACTGGATATCGCTCGATCAAATTGAACCCACGCAGTGCGGTCTGTTTCCACGCCGGGATCTCGAACAACACATCAAGCAAAAGCTCCGCATAAATATAAAGGCTGAGTAGCAGCACCGGGATCAGCAGAATACCCGCTTCGCGGTTGCCCTTTCGCCAGTGCGACGCGAGCACGATAGGCAGAACCGCCGCCAGAAGCGCCACGAACGGAAGGCTCATGTAGAGTTGAACCCGCAGTGGCACAACATAAAAGAGCGGCTGGACGGCCGACAACATACTCGAGACGCCGGCGACTATCAGCACAATCTTCCAAATCCAGCCGCTCTTCTGACGCACGAACGAGAAATAGGCCGACACGAGGACGTACGGCATGAAGAGCCTGAATACGCTGTTGAAGATCTCCCATCCAATGGGTATGTTGGGCCAGAGCGTAATAAAAGGCTCAGGAAACTCGCACAAAGTCAGCAACCCCCAGGCGGCGACCCACCTGTATTCCACCACACGGCGTTCGCCGGCCCAGAGCACCAGCGCCACAAGCCCGAGCGCGATCAGAAGGGCCTTTTGCAACCACTCGAGCGAGTGTTCGCCGATCACCTCAAGCCAGTTGATGCCGTTGAGCGTCGATTCCTGGCCTATTTGCAGATTGCTGACATAGAATCCAGGGTCCTGGTCGTTAACCCACTCCACCATTGCAATGCGGACCCGCATGGCGATAACGATCTCGCCCGATGCCAGCAGTCGATCGGGAATTGGTTTCAGGATTCTCGCGCCAACCGTGTACTGCTTGAATGGGTTCACCTGGCCGTTCGAAATCAGCCTCTCGCCGTTTACATAAATCTCAAATGCCCGCGAAACGCTCCGCTCGTCCAGCGCCAGACCGGTCTGTTTGGGGTCGACCTTTACATGCAGGCGGTACCACACAACCTGCGGCTTCTCGTTTGGAAACACGCTGGTCAGCGAACTGTGAGGGTCGAAGAGAGTCCAGTGAGAATCGTCGAATCCTGGCTGCGCCCAAGCCGGTTCGTCTCCCGCCCGAATGAGCCACGGCACGCCAGGATAGGCAGGCTCGCGCAAACCGGTAGCGTCGAAAGTCTGCGCGTGGACTGGGAGCGGCGCAAAGCCCGATACTACAAACGCAATAACAGTTATCGCAAGAAGACGCAAACTGGTGCGGACAAAAGGACGGTGAACCATAGGGTGGACCAGCCCTCGGCAAGAGCTACGGTCCACCCTACCACTGAGACCAATGCGAATCCTAGGAGAAAACCACTACTGTTGCGGAGCTGGAGCAGGCGCCGCATCACCGCGATTGGCCGTGAACTCCTGCGGCGGACGATCCCCATTCGGACCACTCGGAAAGCTGCGCGTGAACTTGATTGTGTCGCCCGCAATCGTTCCCTTGTAGCTGATGGTGAATGAATTTCCGTTGAAGTTCATCACCTGGTCGAAGCTGATGTTGTCGCCGTCAATCTTGCCGTTGGAAATGTCGGTATCGCCGCGCGGCGTGGTAATGGTGCCGGTCAACGTCGTTCCATCCACCTTGAAGTTGAAGGTGATGGTTTGCGGGCCGTTGCGCCCCTGAGTCTGGCCCGTCCACTTCCCGTTAAAATCCGCTGCCAGAGCAGCCACTGAGCCCAGCGCCAGAAATGTGACGGCGAGCAAGAATTTGCGCATCATTGGAATTGCCTCCTCGCGCGCCTCCCCTTCACTCAAGCCTGCTGTGGCGAATCAGTTTGAAGGGTACGGGCTTTAGCCCGTACCCTAAACGACCAAAAATCCATTGGGGCGTTAGCCCCTGAGGGACGTTTCTTGCAAACTGGCCGCTGCTCAAGCCTGCGGAGGTCGCGGACTACCACCCGATCCCGCCAGCGACAGATTGCGATGGCAGTGATCTCTCACAGTGGGACGGGGATTCCGGCTAATTAGTTTAGTTGGTTTGGATTTTCCGGATGAAAATCTGGCTTTCGGGCTCGTCACTTGGCCAGCCGCGGGCGGTGAATGCGCTCCACCTCGCGGCTGTACCGGCCAAGTAGCGCATTCCAGCGAACGATGGCGATGTCCTCAAGCATGCGCACACCGTCTTTCAGGTAGCTCATGCGGGTACGCTCGTCGTGGGCCCAGCTCACCGGCACTTCATCAATACGGTAGCCCCTCTTGATACCGATAAACAGGATTTCAGGATCGAATCCCCACCGCTCGATGGTCTGCAGCTGAAAAACCGTCTGCGCAGCCTTGCGCGTAAAGGCCTTGAAACCGCACTGCGTATCGGCGAAGTTGAGACCCATGATCATGCGTGTGACCGCGTTGAAGCAGCGGCCGAAAAACTGCCGGTAAAGCGGCTGGCGTATGGTTTGCCGCTTGCGCTCAAGCCAGCGCGAACCAATGGCGATGTCGGCGCCGTCGGCAATGGCCGCAAACAGCCCTTCGGCCTCCTCCATGGGCGCAGAAAGATCGGCGTCAGTAAACATCACCACCTCGCCCAGAGCCTGCAGAACGCCGTTGCGAACACTGTAGCCCTTGCCCCGGTTTCCGGGATTCTGGATCAGCCGCACCTCCGGTGCCTCTCGGGCAATCGCCCTCACCAGCTCTGCGGTCGCATCCCGCGAGCCGTCATCCACCACAATGACTTCGGCATTCCAGTTGTGCGCATGAATGCATTCCAGAACCGAGCGGAGCGTGGCCGGGATGCGTCCGCTCTCGTTGTAGGCAGGAATCACGATGCTAAAAGCCGGATAAGGCATTGGTCAGAACTCTCGCGCTTGCCGGAATTGAGCCGGGCCCTTGTGGATTTGATGGAATGGCCGCTCAACAGTTTCACGTTCGTTCCCCGGGGCTGGCTTCCGCCGTCAAAGCCGCTCGTCCACCCTCGGATTCAGAATATGCGGCCGGCTACCGCCTGCAGGCTTCCGCCATCATACAGCATCAACAGCCGCCCGCCCCCTTCCGGCGGCTGCCTTGTTCAGGGTGTCCAAATGGCTGATGCAAAAGAGCTAAATTCCACAAGGGGCTTGCATTTTCGTGCGCCGACGGGCAGAATCCGTTTATGCTTGGTGGGGAGGCGAACCGAACATGACAAAAGCAGACCTGGTGGAAAAGGTAACCGCGTTGGGCGACCTGACCCGCCGCGACGGTGAAGTGATTGTTGAAACCATCTTCGGCTCTGTCATTGGAGCCCTTCAAACCGGCGATAAAATCGAGATCCGCGGGTTCGGCTCATTCCGCATTCGCCAGCGCAATCCCCGCATTGGGCGCAACCCCAAAACTGGCGATCGCGTTGAAGTTCCCGCCAAGAAAGTACCATACTTTAAACCGTCAAAGGAACTCCGCGACCTTGTGAACCCGGGCGAGGCATCGAGCGGCGCGTAAACGCGTCGCTTCCTATATAACACGCAATTCTTCGCTGCCTCACCTCGGCGCGTTTCTGTTCTTGCGCCTGGCGTCAGAGACCACGAATCTCAACATGGCCGCACTTGGTTTGTTTCTTGCCAGAATCAAATTCTGCTACTGATTCCAATGATTGCCATCATGCGGCCCGTGCGGCCATGCGAGCCGCGGTGCGAATAGAAGAGCTCCGGATGGCACTGAGTACAGCCGCCAACAACTGAGATCGACTCTGCGCTCAACCCCGCGTCCATCAGCTGCCTGCGGTTAGCTTCGATCAAATCCACGTGCAGGCTGGGACCGATGGGCGAGTGCCCCGGCGCGCGCTGCGTAAGAAACAGCATCGGATACTTCCGCCGCACCACGTCAGCATCATCCACCTCGCGAAAGAGCTCTCGCCCATAACTGAATTGCGACTCGAACTCCGAAAGCACCTCTTCGCCCACGGCGTAACAACACACGCTGTTTCCCGGTCCGATGGCCGCAACCATGTCTTCAGGCTTCGATCCAAACTCAAGCCGCATCCGCCCCACCCCGATTTCGGCGATCCGCTTCACCGTTCCCCTCCAGCCCGCGTGAAACACTCCCACAGCGCGCCGCGTGCGGTCAACCACGATCACCGGAATGCAATCGGCCGTCTGCACCGCAAGCAGAATCCCGGGCTCATCGGTGATTTGCCCGTCAGCGCGGCGCGGCCGCTCGCGCCCGGCGTCAGCAAATGTGGCGCGGACCACCAGATTTGAATGGAACTGCTTGAGCGCGATCAGCGGCGTTGCGGGATCGCCTGTTACTGCTTCGGCCAGCAGACGCCGGTTGGCGGAGACGGCCTGGCGCAAGTCTTCAGCCGTAAATCCAAGGTTCAGTTCTCCCCGCGCATCTTCAGCGCAGTAGGCGCGGCTCAAGCCCCCACTCCGGGTACTGAACCCACTCCAAAGCCATGGGAAGTCCCAACCTGGAATCGGCAACCATGCGGCGCCGTTGGCAGCGATCACAGGTTGGGGCGCGGGACCCGCAAGCCACTCCTGCACGGCATGGTCAAATCTGCCCCCCCGCACCCCGGACACAGCCTCTCCACGTCGGTTCCTCACCAACCCACCGATCGCAAACATCGCGTCGATGCCCTCAACTGTCTGTTTGCTCGCACGAACCCGCGCTAAACTGCTGGCCCGCGAGAAATCGGCGGCTCGCAAGGAACCAACCGACTTATGGCGTTGGGGGCCCGAAGTTTTTTTGCGGTGGTGGGCAGTCATCCTGACTTGATTTTAGTGGGATTGGATACGAATGCGGTTCAGGCTGAATTTCGCTCAAGCGAGCAAATGGGCCTACCTTCCGGTAGGCCCGCTCGAGAGGCAGTTAAGGGAGGGAATCCAGGGGGGATTTTGGGAAGAGGTCCACAAGTGGACCCTCAAAAAGGAATTGAAACCTTTCTTTGGTAGGACATCATGGGGAAGCCTCTGCTAATTACTAATTAGGATGCAAACTTGTACAAAAGGTTGCAACTTAAATTAGGAAGGATCAAAAAACTTTTTGAACGCCTTAAGCGATTTAGCGTCCCCTTTTGGCTCTCACGCTTGTGGAAAACCTACGATCTTCCTGTCAAACCCGATCCAAAACCGGTCTCGGCAGGAAAAAATGGGAGATATCGGACCGGCACTACCCGATTCAGGCCCGCTATTCCCTATGGCAGATCTCTTACCCAAATGTTTCTGAAGCTGATGGGCTCGCTCTTGTCGCCGTGGGCCTGCAGTTTGATGGGCGCGCGATCGTATTTCTTGTAGAAGGGCCGGCCGATGTATAGCGTCTGCCCCTTGAGCTGGAAGTGGTTCTGCACTAGCACTCCATTGAAAAACGCGGTCACATAAGCCGGCGTCTTCAACGAACCGTCGTCATTGAAGGTCGGCGCCGTCCACACTACGTCGTAGCTCTGCCATTCACCCGGCTTGCGCGCCGTGTTCACCAGCGGGGCACTCTGTTTGTAGATGCTTGCCGCCTGCCCGTTCACGTACGTTGTGTTGTTGTAGGAGTCCAGTATCTGCAGTTCGTAACCGTCGTCGCCGGGACCGGTGGAGGCGAGAAACAGCCCGCTGTTGCCGCGCGCCTGCCCGCTGCCCGTGATGTTCTCCGGGATCCGAAATTCGAGGTGCAGCTGGTAGTTTTTGAATCTGCGCTTTGTTTCGATGTTGCCAACCCCGGGCGCCTTTTTCACGGTCAGAATGCCGTCATGCACTACCCACTGCGCCGGTGTGTGGTCCTGCGCTGAAACCCACTCGTCCTCGTTCTTGCCGTCGAACAGAACAATTGCGTCCGATGGCGGCTCAGAGTCCTTCGCGCCCGGAGTGACGATCGCGGGCACCGGTTGCCATACTTCGGTATCTTCGGGCCGGGGCTTGGGCTGTTCCTGCGCAACGAGTGGGAGGGCAAACGCAATGAGAGAAACAAGGGCAATTGCAGGCGCGTTTCGACGCGTGTTCATGAGGTCGATTCCTTTCCGCTCCAATGTACCGCGTAAGCCCGCCCGAGTGCCAAGGGGTGTCTTGGCTTCTAGCTTCTAACCTGGATTTCTCACCAGCCGTGGAGTGACCCCCTAAACTGAGACAGATGAGGAAAGCCCCATTTTCATGGAATGGAGGTTTAGATGTCGCGAGGGTTTCGTCGTTGGACGCAGGCCGAGAAGCAGGCGGCGGTGGCGCAGATGTCAGTGTGTGGCCATGGGAAAATAGCGGCCGAGCTGGGCATCTCCAAGCGTCTGTTGTACTACTGGCGCGCGCAGCAGGTGCGGCTGGAAAAGGCAGCCAAGGCGGAAGCCAGCCGGGAGCGGGCGCTTGAGCGGGAGAACCGGAAGCTGAAAGAGACGCTTGCAACCAAGGTTCTCGAAGTGGATTTCTTACAAGGTGTGTTGCGCAGAATCGAGGCTCGACGCCAGCCGACCAGCGGCTCCGGCGAGACTGCATCTACGAGCAGGTCCGAGTAATGCGGTCTGCAGCGCACCTCAGTATCGAGTCCATGTGCCGGCTGGGTCAGGTCAGCCGGGCCGGATTTTACCGTCACTGGCAGCAGCATGAGCCGCGCGCCGAGCAGACCGAGCTGCGTGCGCGGATGCATGAGATTGTGCTGGCCCATCGGCGCAACTACGGCTACCGGCGGGTGACGCGCGAGTTGCACAACCAGGGATGGGCGGTGAACCACAAGCGGGTGGCGCGGCTGATGGCCGAGGACAACCTGCTGTGTCTGCGCAAACGCCGCTTCGTGGCCACGACCGACTCCAGCCACGAACTGCGCGTGTATCTGAACCTTGCCGCGCGCATGCATCTGACCGGGATCGATCAACTCTGGGTGGCCGATATCACCTACATCCGGCTGGCCGAGGAGTTCCTCTTCCTGGCCGTGGTGCTGGACGCCTTCAGCCGCCGCGCGCTGGGTTGGGCGCTGGATGAACGGCTGGATGCGGGACTTGCGATAGCCGCGTTGCGCCAGGCCATCGACCTGCGCCAGCCGGCGCCGGGCCTGGTCCACCACTCCGACCGCGGCGTGCAATACGCCTCCCACGCCTACGTCGATCTGCTGCTCGAGCATGGCATCGAGCCCAGCATGAGCCGGATCGGCAACCCCTACGACAACGCAAAATGCGAGAGCTTCCTCAAGACCTTCAAGCAGGAGGAGATCTACACCCGGCAGTATCGCGACCGCGCCGATCTGGAGGCCCACATCGGCCAGTTCATCGAACGCTATTACAATCGCAGACGCCTGCACTCGGCCCTCGGCTACCGCTCCCCGGAGCAGTTCGAGCAAAGACTGCTCAACCCACCGGCATCTGGGCCGGAACCAGGCGTGAGTTTTTTCAGGCATGAGGGAATCTATCGTCCCGATGTCGGCCAACAAGCCGGAGAGGAGCCGTCATGACCCCTCCCCAGCCCATCGGTTTACTGCTCATCGGTGCGATGAGTTCCGGCCAAGTAATCCTTGGCGAGTTGCTCTCCAGCAGAGCTCGCCTCCGCTTCCCCAGCCGGCCTCATCGTCTCTCTATCAACTCCCGTTCGTCCAGCAAATCCAAGCGAACGGCATACAGGGAAATTCCAAACTGTCTCACTCAAGGGGTTCACCCCAAGGCCGTTTCTCCTCGTCAAGACCCTCGGTCTCGGCTTCCTCCGCAAACCCTTGAAATGATTGATTCCTTCACCGCTGCGCCTTTGCACGCCATTTCCCCCGAATTCGCTACTCTTGACTTGTCAGATGCCCACTCGCTTTTGATTACCATAAGGGATTGATTCAAAGGAATCTGTCGTAAGTGATGTGCGTTTTCATAAATTTACGGAAACGAGCGGCCTGAGTCATCTGAAAACACACTGGTTAGCCGCAGAATTCCGTAGAGGGGGTGAGGGTATGGGAACCACGAAATCCGGATGCCGCACTTGCCGGCACATGATGCCTACCGGCCGGCCATGTCAGTCACCGGCTATGCGCGAGTCGGCCTACTGTTACTTCCATGCCCATCTTCATGGCCCCACCCACCGCATGACTCAGCCACGCATCCCGCTCGACCCTCCCCCTCTCGACAGTCCAAAGGCGGTGCGAGACAGCGTGGGCATCATCAGCAACCTGCTCATCGCGCGCAAAATCAATCCCAGCCAGGCCGGTCGCATCCTCTACGGTATTCAGACCGCCGCCGCAAACCTTGGCGGGCAGCCGATGCCCCCGCACCCTTCCTCCAAGACCTGATTCGCCCTGCCCGCTCAGTTCGGCATCTTGCTGAACAGGCTGTTCGAAGTCGACTCCAGCTGCGCAATCACATCTTCCAGCGCCGTCTGCTGCGTCTCGTCGAGCGAAAGCTGGGTTGACACGGTCGGAATATCGGCCTGCATCAGGTCAGTTTGCGCGGTCGTAAGCTGGGTCTGGGAATTGGTGGTTGCGGTCGAAGCGGCCGTGAGTTGCGTAACGGAGTTATCAATCGTCACTCGCTGTTGCGACACGTAGTTAAGCGCCGAACTCAGCGCCTCGGTGTCGTCGACCGCCTGGCCGGTGTTCACCGTACCCGATGAGTAATCGGCCACCAGCGCATTCAACGCGCCAAACACGCTCAAGCCCGAGTTGCCGCTGCCCAGAAAAATCTGATCCCCCGGCACATTCAGCTGAATCTTTTGCCCATTGGGCAGCTCAAGGTAATTGATGTCGTCATCGCCGTCGTAGCTGGTCACAGCGGGCGAAGTTGCTGCCGAAGTGGAAAACGGCGCCGACCCCGTCTGACCCCCGGCAAAGATGTACTGCCCCTGGTAACTCGTGTTGGCGAGCGATTGCACCTCGCCCAGGATACCCGAGATCTGACTCCCGATTGACTGCACATCGCTCGCGCTCATGGTGCCGTTGTTGGCGCTGGTGGCCAGCGAAACCGCCTGCGTCAGCTCGCTCACCACGCTGCCCAACGCTGAATCCGCCACTTGAAGCTGGCCGGTCACCAGGTTCGAACTCTGCGTAAAGGAATCGTCCTGCTGAATCTGATTCAGCAGCAGCACATTCTCGCCCGCGCCAACGGGATTCTGGCTCAACGATGTGATGCTCACCCCACTCGAAAGCTCTGAGCTCAACTGTTGCTCGTTGGCCTGGGTCTGATCGAGCGAGCTCACCAGGTTCGTAATGTAAGTCGGATCAACCCGCATAAAACAGCTCCTGGCCTCCAGCCTCTAGGGAACCTCTGATCAAGTACGGAAAGTCCGATCCAGTTGCCGTTTTGAAAGGGCACGGCTTCAGCCGTGCCGAAAAGGCAGGCAAAATGAATGGGACTTTAGCCCCCGAAGACAGGTCCCGCGACTTAATCAGTGCTTCCCTAGCTCCTGCCTCCTGGCTCTCTGATAGGTGGCACCTGCGCCCGCCCCCAAGGTCCGTCGTTCCTACCCTTGTCACCAATGACGCTCCTATCGACATTAATTGGCTCGAAACTAGGAGCTAGAAGCTAGCGGCTAGTAGCTGCCTTTACGACACCGCCGTCTCCACGCCCAGGTTCAGCGCCGAGGTGATAATCGTGTTCAGCATGGTAAATACCTGCGAAGCCGCCTGGTAGCTGGTCTCAAGGGTCGACATAGCCGCCGCTTCGTCATTCAGGTTCACGCTGGAAAGCGCGTTGTTCTGCGTCTGGAGCTGCGTCACCGATGCACCCTGCGCCGTGTTCTCCGTTTGAACCTCTGAAACCGTCGAGCCGAGCGTAGTCACAAGGTTCGAGTAGTAGTCGATCGGTGTCTGACCATTCACAATCTGCCCGCCAGCCAGATTCGCCATCGTAATCGCATTCGAGTCGTCACCCGTTCCGTCACCGAATCCCGCCGCTGCAATCTGGTTGGGATCGGTCATCGTCACCGTCATCGCAGCCGCACTGCCCGCCGCCTGCGCAGGCTCGTTGAAGATATAGAGTGGCGTCACTCCGTTGCCGACCACTCCTGACGAATTGGTCCCGGTGCCTTCGACACCGTCCAAATCGGTTCCCGAATTATTCGCCGCATTCACGCTCGTTGAGATGTTGTATGCAAGCTGATCGAGCGAGCTCAGCACATTGGGAATGTCCTGATCGCGCGCAGTGAGGTATCCCCCCAACTGCCCTCCGCCCGTCATGAGTCCCGAAGTAATGTCGTTGCCGCCCAGAAAGAAGTCCGTAACACCATCCGCCGTCCCGGTGGTGAGCTGATAGCTCTGACTGCCTGAGACCAGCAACTGCCCAGAGGTGGTGGTGATCTCAAGGCCATTGTTTTCGGTAGTCACCCGGTTGATCCCAATCAGTTGCGACAACTGGCTCAGGTCCTGCTGCCGCTGGTCTTCAAGGGTGCCGGCGTCGGCGTCAGGCGATGTGGACTCAATCTGCTGGTTCACCTGGGCCAACGCGCTGGTCAGCGAATTCACCTGACCGGCAATCCCCGCCGCCTCCTGGTCGATCGCCGTACGCTGCGAATTCAGACTCGCCGCAGTGCCTGATATGTCGCCGGCGAGCGTCGATGCGGCCGAGAGTACGCTCTCGCGCAGTGAATTGTCGCTTGGGTCGCTTTCAAGCGATGAGAATGAATTGAAGAAACTGGTGACGTCGCTACCGATATCACCCGCAGTCGAGCTGGTGGAACCGGAATCCGGCGTGAACAGCGCCTGCATCTGATTGAGTGCCGAAAGCCGCGTGCTCGACGCCGATGCGAGCTGCTGCTGCTGGTCCAACCGCTCGTTCAACACGAGGTCTCGTTGCGAGGTTGCGCCGGTTTCGGTCACTCCCTGGCCAATCGTGATCCCATTCACCGTGATCGGTGCGTTCTCCTGCCAATCAGGAGTCTCTTCTGTGTATCCGGTGGTGTTGGCGTTGGCTACATTGTTGGCCACCACATTCAGCGCCGACTGGTCGGCATCGAGTGCGCCCGAGATCAGTCCGAAGGCGGAGTTAATTGTCCCCATGCCCGCCCTCCACTCCCGGCTGGCTGAAACTGCAGCAACCTTTAGAGCCTTCTAAATACTCTGCCCTACCCGCGCGCAACTCCCGCAGCCGCTCCATCACCTTCGCATTGGCGCGGGTGGCTTCAAGCACCCGCGCAAAGACCGCCATTTCGCCCCGCGCAGCGCGAGCCTGGCTGGCGAACACCTCCTGTTCTTTCTTCGTCTTGGGCGGCGGCATCCGCGTCAACGCCTGACACGATAGCGCCAGTTCCTCAAGCCGCGCAATATCGAGCCGGGCCAGCGCACGCGTTGCCTCAGTCACCAGTTCTTTCAGTTCTGGCGTGGACGCGATCATATTTGCCGCTTCACCTGCGGCCCCACTTGCCGATTCGATCAGCCGCATCGCCCTTCCAACCTTCGTTTCAATTTCTCCAGGTTCAGTTCGCACCGGCCAGCATGGCGTTGACCATCTTCGCGGCCACCGCCGAAGCTGGGACGTTGTATGTTCCTGCGCCCAGCGCGGCCTGTACCGCCGCAACTTTGTTCATGCGAACACCGTCGCCCGCGCTCTCCAGCGAAACCTCGCTCCCAGCGTTGCTCAAAGTGGCGTGATCACCGCTCAACCCACTTGACGCAGACTGTGTTCCGCTTCGCGTCGATGCAGATGGAGTGGAGGGCGTTTGCACCCCGAGAATCGAACTCAATCCGTCCAGATTGTTACGTACATCCATATCCGTTGCTCCCTGGCCAGCCTATCGGCAACCTTTACGAATCACGTTAGTCATTTGTTGCTTCTCATAATGGTATTGCCGTGTAAATCCCTGGTTACCGATCTAGGTCCGTGGCTGTTACCAGAATGGGAGAGCTGGCTCACAATTTTGTTGGCGATCCCAAACCCACCGCGGTCGCTTAGTGCCCTTCCCAAAGACTCCTGGGAAAACTCACCCAGCGTTCCGCCGGAGCCGGCGCCTGAGTCAAGCACCCCATCGGAACTTTGATCGTCTCCAGTGAGCGAATCGCCTCTCGTCAGAGGTTTCAATAACTCCTTCATCATCTGCGCCTCAAACTCGTGCGCCGCGCGCACCAACTTCGGCGACGGCGTAGCGGAAGCCTGTGCTTGAGGGCCACCGGCGTGGCCCGGCAGCGCCGTTATTGCTGCCATCACAGCACCTCCAGATCGGCTTCAAGAGCTCCGGCTTCTTTCATCGCCTGCAGAATCGAGATCACGTCGCGGGCCCCCGCTCCAGTTCGTTGCAATTCCTGGACCAAATCCTCCACCGTGGCGCCTTCTTTCAGATCGATCCGGTTTACAGGCTTGTCCAGGGCCTGAACCTGGGTCTGCTCGACCACCTGTGTGGTTCCTGAGGACAGTGGCCCCGGTTGCGAGACCTCGGTTTGCGAGATCACATTCACGCTCAACCCGCCATGCAGAATCGAGACTGGCTGCAGCCGCACCGTTCCTCCGATCACCACCGTCCCGGTCCGCTCGTTCACCACCACCCGCGCCCGTGGATAGACATCCACTTCGACCTGCTCAATACTGTCGAGCAGCTGCGCCCGATCTTCCGCGGGCTGGGGTGCGATCTCGATTCGACGGCTGTCAATCGCGTGCGCCCGCACCGCCCCAAACGCCTTGTTGATTGCCCCGGCCATCTGTTCGGCGGTGTGGAAGTCGGCGTCGTTCAGCACCACGTCGATCGTATGCAGCTGGTTCAGGTCGAACGGCACCTGCCGCTCCACCAGTGCCCCGCCAATCACGCGGCCGGTGGTCGGATGATTCAGCTGGTGAGAGTTGCCGCCTGAGGCTGCAACGTATCCACCCAGCACTAAAGCGCCCTGCGCCTGCGCAAAAATCTGCCCGTCGGGCCCATAAAGCGGCGTCATCAACAGGATTCCGCCTTCCAGAGAGCGCGCGTCCCCGGCCGAGGAGACCGTTACGTCGATCTTCGCGCCCGGCGGGCTGAAGGGCGGCAACGTGGCTACCACGAAAACGCCGGCCATGTTCTTCACCTGCATATTGCTGGCGCTGTTTGAGCCCGTTTGCGGGACCGTCACACCCATTCGCTGCAGCACCGAAACCAGGGTCTGCGAGGGAAAGACTGTTTGCGAGCTGTCGCCGGTTCCGCGCAGTCCCACTACCAACCCGTAGCCGACCAGCTGGTTGTCGCGCACGCCCTCGATGCTGGCAATGTCCTTGATTCTTGCCTTTTGGGCCGTTTGCTGGGCCGAGGCCGCAGCCAGCGCCGCGAGTATCACCAGAGACAGAAGGGCCATAAGGCATCGAGATCCTGCTTTTCGCCCACCCATCGAATATTCGCCCGCATCTCGCATCACGTTCTCTTAAGCACCGCTTACTGCCCAGGTCAGAAGATCAACGCCCGCTCCAGAAACCGCACCAGAGGGTTCTGCCGGTAGGTTGAGTCGTTTACGATTCCCTTGCCCGTCACCTCAAGTTCAAGATCGGTCATGGCCGTCGAAAGCACCTCATTCTGGTTGCTCACATCCTCGGGCCGCACCAGTCCGCGCAGCTTGATCAGCTGCGTCTGTTCTGAAAACGTAAGTTGCCGCGTGGCCTGCACCACCAGCATGCCGTTGGGCAGCACATCCACCACTTCGGCGCCGAAGGTAGTCGCCAGACTCGAGTTGGTCGTGCTCTGGCCCTGCGCGGTCAACCCCGAGGAGGCGTTCGCTCCCACCAGGTTCTGCAGGCTGTTGGAGCTCTTGAGCGCGCCAAACAAGGAGGTCAGCCCAGAACTGGCGTTGGATGCACGCGAGTTTTTCACCTGCCCGTCGGTCGATGCCGCCAGGCTCTCGGTCACCACCACCGAAACCACGTCGTGAATCCGGAAGGCCTTGGCGTCGGTCGCCAGCCTCACCATTCGCCCCTCCGTGCTCCAGATTGACCCGGGCGTCCGAACCTCCGCTGCCTGCTGGGCGCGAACCCGCGCAATATAGGATTCGAGCGCGGTCTCCGGCGGACTAGGCTTGGCCGAGATGGCGTCGGATTTGTTCTTTTTCGCATCAGCGAATGGAAGAGTGAAGGCAATCAGAACCCCGAGAGCCATGGCTTTTACAAGACGCGCTTTCACGGCCGTACTCCGGATTCCGGGATCAGCGTTGCGCGCCCCGCTCGAATTGCGCGGGCGCGCACTCGACCTCCGCCCATCGAAAGGCGCACCCAGAGCTCCGAGCCCTCCCGCGCCGGGCCGAGAGCGATGGCTTCGAGCGTTGCATCCACCACCGCTGTGTGCTCTTCTAGAATGACCTCGTCCCCGGCATGAATCACTGGAACCGGAGGCGCGGGCGTTCGATTCAAATCGCTTCCCCAGGCTTCATTGCTCGAGTCGCCTGAAGCGCGCACGCTTCTCTCGTGGCCCAACCGCACCATCTGGCCCGGACCGCCTGGATGCCCGGAGCCCCGTTCCAGTAGCCAGCGGTCTCCGGTTGCGGGATCGTCGATTTCGCGAACAATCTCTTCCCTCGTGCGCGGCAAATC
>JASHVU010000260.1 GCA_030044455.1 Acidobacteriaceae bacterium
GGCAAAGTGTATTGCGCGTACTACGATCGCGGCGGCGAGGGCGTGGCGTATCACGACTCCGACGCGAAGAATAACGGCAGCGGCGCGCTGAATCCGGCCGATGGAACGTACCTCAACGAGTTCCGGATGAACGAGGGCGTGGATACCAGCTACACCAAGTTTGCCCGCGATCCCAAGATCGACGATACTGAGTGGGATCGCGTGACTCCGCCGGCCGATTTGCTTTATGTGGGCTGGACCGTGCCCGGCGAATGGTTCAACGTCACGGTGGATGTGAAGAAGGCGGGCTGGTACACGGCCGACCTGCTGTACACGTCGAATCGCGGGGGCGCGATTGCACTGGACGTAAACGGCGCGCCGGCGGCCGGACCGCTCACGATTGAATCGACCTACGATGCGAAAGATCCCGTCGCATGGCGGCAATGGCACCATTGGAACGTCACTCCGCATATCGCCAAGGTAAAGCTCGAGCATGGCCGCAACGTGATTACGGTTCATATCGTCACCGAAGGGCAGATGAACCTGGCGTATTTTGATTTCAAAGCGGTGAAGTAACAAGCGAGTCGGTGAGTCAGGGGGGCGGGTCTGGAGATTCCTTCGACAGTCGGCCAGGAGGCTGGCGCTACGAAGTCAAGGATTGGGCGCGCACATCTAACTTACCTGATTCCTCATCCTCGCCGCGCGCAGTCCTCGCGGCGTCACCCTAGTAAAATCGAGCTAATCCCGCAATACTCCGGCTACGGGGAGGCATTTTGCTTTACTGGCTGCTCTACGAAAAGCTGTTTCCGTTCTTTCACCCTTTCCGGATTTTCCGTTACCTGACTTTTCGAACTGCCTTCGCCTCGCTAACCGCGCTGCTCATCGCCCTGTTTATTGGCCCTTATGTCATTCAAAAGCTGCGCGAGTTCCAGATCGGCCAGTTTGTCCGCGACGACGGTCCGCAATCGCACCTGAAAAAAACCGGCACGCCGACCATGGGCGGCATCCTTATCTGCATCGCCATCTTGCTGCCCACCGTGCTGTGGTCCGACCCTTCAAACCCGTTTGTGTGGATCACGGTTTTTTCAACGCTGGCTTACGCCGCCATCGGCTTTGCCGACGATTACATCAAGGTGGTGCAGCGGCGCAGCCTGGGGCTCACTCCGCGCGCCAAGCTGCTATGGCAGGGAATCGCCGGCGGACTTGTGGCGGCGGCGCTGGTTACGCTCACCCAGTTCAGGATGTTTTCAACCCGGCCCAGCATTCCCTTCATCAAGATCTGGCATCCCGATCTGCTCTGGCACCACTGGCCAGCAACGCTGCCGTATCTGGGTCTGCTGGCTTTTGTGCCGTTTGTGTTGTGGGTGGTGCTCTGGTTGGTGGGCACATCAAACGCCGTCAACCTTACCGACGGTCTTGACGGCCTGGCCATCGGTTGCACCATCATCGCCGCGGGTGCGCTGGCCGTGCTCACGTACGTCAGCGGCAACGTGGTGTTTGCTGACTATCTCGAGCTCCAGCACATGCCCCAGGTGGGCGAACTCACAGTCTTCTGCGGTTCCATGGTGGGCGCGTCCATTGGATTCCTGTGGTACAACGCGCACCCGGCCGAAATCTTCATGGGCGACGTGGGCTCGCTGGCATTGGGCGGAGCCATTGGCACAGTGGCGCTCATTATTCGCCAGGAATTGCTGCTGCCTTTCATCGGCGGCGTGTTTATTCTCGAGGCGGTCTCAGTGGTGTTGCAGGTGGGCAGTTACAAGCTGCGCAAAAAGCGCATTTTCAAAATGGCGCCGCTGCACCACCATTTTGAGCAGCTGGGCTGGAGCGAGTCGAAGGTGATTGTCCGCTTTTGGATCGCCGCGCTGGTGTTTGCACTGTTTGCACTCACCACGCTGAAATTGCGGTAAGGCCGCCCGCGGCCAGCGCCCTGCGGTGCACAATGGGATCAGAAGCGGGGAGATCAGAGGCGGGGAAGAAGAGACTGGACAGGATGAACCGCGTTGAAAGGGCGATTTACAAGCGTCTCGGGCTCCTCAAACTCGGCAAGCGAAGAGTCCGGGACATTTTTGATTTCATCGAGGACCGCGGGATTGACGTGGTGATCGATGTGGGAGCGAACACGGGCCAGTTCGGGGAATCATTGCGGGCCGGAGGGTATCGGGGCAGGATCGTTTCATTTGAGCCGATTGCTTCAGTATTTCAGGTGCTGTCGAAGGCAGCTCGAGAGGATGGCAACTGGGAAGCGAACCAATGCGGTTTAGGGGCAGCTTCGGGAGCGGCGAAGCTGAATGTGTCAGAGCTCTCTGTTTTCAGTTCAATTCTGGATTCGACCAGCGTCGCGAGCCTGCACGACAAACGCATGGCCGTGGATCATATCGAGGAGATTTCGATTCGCACTCTCGATGAAGTTGCAGCTGGAATCGAGGGCAAGATTCTGTTGAAGGTCGACACCCAGGGCTACGAAAGACAGGTGATCCAGGGCGGCCGGCAGACCATGCCGCGGGTCTCGGGAATCATGCTGGAGCTGCCTGTCATTCATGTGTACGAGGGAGTTTGGCGGTTCGATGAAGCGATCAGGTTTATGGATGAGGCAGGATTTGTTCCCGCCCAGATTCTGCCGGTTGGTTATCACACTGTGGACAAGGTTTCGGCGGTAGAATTCGATTGCCTGTTCCGGCCGAAGGGCCAGGTGGATTCTGCACCCTGAAGCGACGACGTCGCTGTGGCAGGCCCGGGATGGAAAGGGAAGATGGACCTCAAGGGCAAAAAGGTGCTGGTCGTGGGTCTCGGCAAGTCCGGGCTGGCAGCGGCTTTGTTCTTGCGCCGTCAAGGCGCGCAGGTTACGGTCTCCGACGTCCGCAGCGCCGAATCGCTGGCCAAGGAGATACCGGCGCTGCTCGACGAGGGAATCATGGTTGAGGCGGGCGGGCATGGTTTGTTGACTTTCCGCCGTCAGGACCTGATTGTGGTCAGTCCCGGCGTCCCGCTCTCGACACCCGAACTTGTGCAGGCGCGCAGTTTCGGACGGCCGGTGATCGGCGAACTCGAACTGGCCGCGCGATTCCTGAAAGGACGGATTCTGGCCATCACCGGGTCGAATGGCAAGACAACAACGACGGCGATTGCCGGAGAGATTCTGAAAGAGGGTGGTCTTCCCACGCTGGTTGGCGGCAACATCGGCGTGCCGGTGGTGAGCCTTATCGACGAGAGCACAGACGACACCTGGTCGGTGCTCGAGGTCTCAAGCTTTCAGCTCGAGAGCACCGAGGAGTTCAGACCCCGCATCGCGGTGATTCTCAACATTACGCCCGACCATCTTGATCGCCATGGAAGCTTTGAGGCCTATGCGCAGGCCAAGGAGCGTATCTTTGCCGCGCAGACCGAGAGCGACTTTGTGGTGCTGAATGCCGACAACGCCCGCGCTGCCGAAGCTGCGGGACGATCCATCGCGCGGGTCTACTGGTTTTCAATCGAGCATCCGGTACGGCAGGGCTCCTGGGTTGCAGATGGATACGTGGTTTACCGTGCCGCTCCCGGTGCGGAGATTGAACGAGTGATGCCGCACGCCAAGATTCCGCTCAAGGGCGAGCACAACGTTGAAAACGTGCTGGCCGCGGCGACTGCCGCGCGGCTGGCGGGTGTCCCTGCCGATTCAATTGCCCGGGCGATTGAAAAGTTTCAGGCCGTCGAGCATCGTCTTGAGTACGTGGCCACGCTGCATGGCGTGGAGTACTTCAACGACTCGAAAGCCACCAACGTTGATGCGACCGCAAAAGCCGTTGCGGCGTTTTCGGGTGGCATTCATCTCATCCTGGGCGGCAAAGACAAGGGTTCCGATTACACCACGCTCTCGCAGTTATTGCGTGAGCGGGTGCGCGCCATTTACACCATCGGAACAGCGGCCGAAAAAATCGAGTCGCAGCTGCGCGGCGTGGTCTCTATCCACTCCTGCGAGACGCTCGATATAGCTGTGGCGCGTGCGGCAGCGGCGGCGCATCCCGGCGAAGTGGTTTTGCTGGCTCCGGCCTGCTCCAGCTTCGACCAGTTTGAAAACTACGAACATCGCGGCCGGGTATTCAAGGATCTTGTCAACCGGATGCGGGGCGGAAAACCATGGCAAAGCTTGTAGGCGTCGACAAATGGCTGTTCTTCACCACGCTCCTGCTGGTAGTGGTGGGGTTGGTGATGGTGTTTTCAGCTTCGGCGGTTGTGGCGCAGGCGCGTTTCCACTCGGAGTTTGCCGATGTGGGCCGCCAGGCCGGCTGGGCATTGGCGGGCGTGCTGGCGATGGTTCTGCTGATGAACATCGATGCCAGCCGCTACAAATCGCCCCGCTTCATCTATCCGGCCATTTGCGTCACCACGCTGCTGCTGGTGATGGTCTTCTTCGTTCCCGGTTCGCATAACACCCATCGCTGGATTCGCTTCGGAACCCACTTCACCTTTCAGCCGTCTGAGATTGCCAAGCCGGTGCTGGTGCTTTTTCTTGCGTGGTTTCTCCACAACCGGCTCGATGCGATGCACAAGTGGAAAGAGACCTTGCTTCCGGCCGCCCTGATACCGCTTTTGTTTATTCTGCTGGTGGTGCGCCAACCCGATCTGGGCACCGCGCTGGTGCTGGCCGGCGTTACCGGCCTGATGCTGGTGCTGGCCGGCCTGGAGTGGAAGTACGTGGCCGGCGGCCTGACGGCAATGGTGCTGGGTGCGGCGCCGCTGCTTTATTTTGTGGCCTGGCGCTGGAAGCGGATTCTCACCTTCCTCAATCCCGACGCCGACCCGCAGGGCGCCGGATTCCACATCAACCAGTCGCTGATTGCCGTGGGCACCGGTGGGTTCACAGGCCGCGGCTACATGGAGGGCATGCAGAAACTCTTCTACCTGCCTGAGGCTTCAACCGACTTCATCTTTGCCAACATTGCCGAAGAGCTTGGCTTTATCGGCGCCATCACCATCCTGCTGCTGTTTGTGATCTTCGGCATTCGCGGACTGCGCGCGGCGTTCCGCTCGCGCGACCCGTTTTCGCGCATGGTTGCTTTCGGCATTTCGACCGCAATTCTGCTGCAGGCCTTCTTCAACATCAGCGTGGTGCTTTCGATGGTGCCCACCAAGGGCATCCCGCTTCCGCTCATCTCCTCAGGCGGGACCTCACTTTTCTGCACACTGGCCAGCATCGGCGTCCTCTTGAATATCACCAGAAAAGTGGAATAGGCTGTCGTCTCACTCCTTGAGAAGAGCCCAATCGGTGCGTGGGCGCCGCCCTTTCGCCGGTGACAATTCGACCACCAAGGCCGTGTTAACCTTTATCTAAACATCGGGGATCACACCGAGTAAAATGCGGTCGTTATTCGGGGCTCTCCGCCCATCAACAGAACGAAGAGATTTTCTCCCGCTCGAAGTTTCTGAGAGGCAGAGTTGGCACATTTGCGCGTCTTGATTGCCGGTGGCGGAACTGGAGGCCACATCATCCCCGCGCTCGCGGTGGCCCGTGACCTTGTCGATCAGCATGACGCCGATGTGCTCTTCGTGGGAACGAATCGCGGCATGGAACTCCGGCTTGTGCCCGAGGCCGGATTCAAACTCCGAACCATCGACGTAGGCCCGCTCAAGAATGTGTCGATCGCCACGCGCATCCGTACCCTGTTTCAACTTCCCCAAAGCATCTTCGACTGCAGACATCTCATCCGCAACTTCAATCCCGATGCCGTGCTCGGCGTGGGAGGGTACGCGTCGGGTCCGGCCATCGCTGCGGCTTTGCAGATGAAGGTTCCAACCATGGTCTTTGAGCCCAACGCTATGCCCGGGCTTGCGAATCGGCTGGTAGGCAAAAGGGTTCGGACTGCAGCCGTGAACTTTGCTTCGGCTGAGCGTTGGTTTCGCCATAGTGAAGTGACCGGAATCCCGGTCCGGCCCGAGTTCTTCAACCTTCACGAGCTTACTGGAACATCTCCGCATCTGTTGGTATTTGGCGGCTCGCAGGGAGCGAAGATTTTCAACAGCAATCTACCCAAGGTGATTGTTGAGCTCCTCGACGCGGTTCCCGGTCTCACTGTTCTGCATCAGAGTGGGGTGCGCAACGGAGAAGCCACCAAGGCTGCGTATGAGGCCAGCGGCGCCGATCCGGCACGCTGGGAGATCAAGCCCTTTATCAACGACATGCCCAAGCGATTCGCGCAGGCGCACCTGGTGATGTCGCGTAGCGGCGCATCTACAGTGGCCGAGCTGGCCGCCGCCGGAAAGCCGTCGCTGCTGGTGCCGTTTGCCGCGGCGGCTGACGAGCATCAGCGTCGCAACGCCGAGGTCATGGTGGATTCAGGCGCAGCCGACATGTTGCAGGAGAATGAGCTCGAACAGCCGGGCAAACTGCTTTCGACCCTGGTGGAACTGCTCAGTTCGCCCGAGCGATTGACTGCAATGGGAGCAGCGGCCCGCCGCCATGCCCATCCCCGCGCCGCCGAGCGCATTGCTGAAATGCTAGTGGGGCTGGCGGAAAAGCAGCAAGTCAGCAAGTCAGCGAGTTAGCAAGTCAGCGAGTTAGCAAGTCAGCAAATCAGCCGGTCAGCAGGTTGCCGACTGCCCCCATTGGAACCGTGGTACGCTTTTTTGCATGCGCACGAAAGAGCCACACTTGCGGATTACAAAATGCCTGCGCTCGGTTGATTTGGTCGGAGCCGATATTCCGCTTGAGGCGGAATGCACAGCTTGTGCCGACGTACGATTTAAGGCGCCGTTCAGCGTGCGCCATTACCTTGCGCATCATGAGCGACGCATTCATGGACCGGATCGAGAGCGCTTCCAGCGAGGTCTGCAAAATGAGTTCAACAGGCACGTGAGAGACGTACATTCTTCCAGCTCCTGACTCATACCCACCTGCTCCCTCGCTCCCTGCTTTAAAACAAAAAGCCCGCCTGCCGAAGCAAGCGGGCTTTTATCTAAATGAGCGGGTCTAAATCGCTCGGACTCGTGAATTACCGGCGACCACCGCCGCCGCCGTGGCCACCACCGGCGCCGTGGAATCCACCACCGCCGCCATGGAAGCCGCCGCCCACTGCGCCGCGAGCTGCTCCGCCGCTATACCCACGGGCTGCGCCACCCGCGTAGCCGCGAGCTGCTCCGCCGGCATAGCCACGAGCTGCTCCACCAGCGTAACCGCGGGCTACTCCGCCGTAGACCCCTCGGCCGGCATACGCTCCGCGGCCGGCATAGGCTCCGCCATACGCTACGCGTCCGCCATAGAATCCGCGTCCGCCATAGAATCCGCGGCCATAGCCCGGGTGTCCATACCAGCCCCAGTGGTACCAGGGCCCCACGCCGATGAACACGCCGCCGACGAACCAGTCAGGGCCGTAATAGCCATAAGGCGCGCACGCATAAGGGTAATAAGAGTAATAGCCCCATTCGCAATCGGGCGGGCCGTAATCGTATACCGGGGCGGGAACCACCGCCGGACCAACTCCCACTCCCACTGCAACCTGGGCATGAGCGGTCGCGGTTGCAAGCGGAACCGCCAACGCTAGAATCATTGCAAACAAAACCAAGCTGAACTTCTTCATAACACCCTCCCGATGCTGCCGCCACCGGATATCCATCTCAGGTCCGGATCCTTCTGCTCAGCACCTCCGGCTTCTATCACTTGCCTTTAGCCGGCCTTCATACTCTTAAACCAATCTCAGGCAATTAAGTTGCGGTCCTTTGCCTCCCAGCCGTCCCACGTTTTGGTCATCTAAAACCTCTCGACCGGCGTCGATTCCGGCCACTCCCCGAGGCCTGCTTCCGATCTCGCCATTCGAGTTTGTTTCCTGTATCGACCATACACCTGATAGGACGCTCCGACGGGGAAAAAGGAGCATGAAAAAGCGGCCTTCAGGGGGTTTCCTGAAGGCCGCTGAATCGGGCTCGAGGCGAGAGACAGTTATCTGCGATACGGTGCGGGACCGAAGCGACGGTCGGGGT
This sequence comes from Acidobacteriaceae bacterium, assembly GCA_030044455.1. Lineage (GTDB taxonomy): Bacteria > Acidobacteriota > Terriglobia > Terriglobales > Acidobacteriaceae > Telmatobacter. The sequence goes on from JASHVU010000260.1 coordinate 7,933, forward strand.
GGAAGTAGTACGGTCCACGGAAGTCGCGATGAGCGACATAGCCGAAGCCGGGTCCACGGAAACGCCAGAAGCCCGGAACCCACACACCGCCGTTATAGTATCCGGCGGTCCAGAAGTAACCAGGTCCGGGGCAAGGGGGAACATAAGCAACCGGTCCGCCCACTACGATTCGAACAGCCGCGTTCGCCTGGGTTGCGCCCAATCCCAGAGATCCGGCTACCAACGCTGCACCAAGAACCACCTTCTTCAACATGTTTTTCATAACTCCTCCCTTCCAGCCGGCTTCAACACTCATAAGCCGTTCCGGTTTTTCACCCCAACGACGAAGACCTGTCGTTGGGGGCCCGGCTTTCTCGCGCCTTGAAGCTTGGTTCTTGCTGCTTCCAGCGCCGCCGGTTATGCCTGATTGAACAGGGGTTGCGGTGAAAGGTTGCGCTCAGTTTTCAAAAATAAATCTGCGCAACTTTCAGGCGAAATCGTGTTGAGAGCGGAGCCGGAGTAGCTGTGCTTTGGCGAGCATTGTTCAGGGTTCCCGCTCGTTGATGGTCGCGTTGACGCGAATGCCAAGGTTTGAGGAAACATCGACTCTGGTTCCGCTCCATGGCGGCACGAAACATGTGCGCGTTAATTGCTGAAATGGAAATTCAATTCTGCCATGTGCGCTCGAAGTGCTGAAGGGTTGACCCCGGACTGCCGATGAAACGCCGGTAGGGAAGGCAGGGCATGAAGGATGGCTCACTGGTTCGATTCGATGGGAAGTTGGATGGCGAATAGTTGCGCCGGACAATGCGTCGCGTATTCTGCAGCGTTCCTGCTGCCTGCAGTTGCGGTTGCATTGTTTGACGACTGGTACAGGAAGATGCGCAGTATGCGGCGGGAGGCAAGTGTCGCCGCGCTTGAGGCGCTGTTCGCCTTGCCAGATGTGCGCGATTGTGGCCGGCGCCGACACTGACCACTGGCCACTGCCAACGATTCTCTACTCCCTGCTCCCTATTCCCCATTCCCCGTCTCCTGTTACCCTAACCTTCGACCCACCATGTTTGCCACCTCGCAGCACGCGCATTTTGTAGGCATCGGCGGCATCGGCATGAGCGGCATCGCCGAGATCCTGCTAAGTCTCGGCATGAAGGTCTCGGGCTCCGACCTGAAACGCAGCACGGTGACTGACCGGCTTGCCGCACTCGGAGCCACCATCTACGAGGGCCATGCGGCGGGCAACGTCGCCGCTGCAACAGTTGTGGTCACCAGCTCTGCCGTGGCGCTCAACAACCCCGAGGTGCTTGAGGCCCACGCGCTCAAGATCCCCGTCATTCCGCGCGCCGAGATGCTGGCCGAACTGATGCGGCTCAAGTACGGCATCGCCATTGCCGGAATGCACGGCAAAACCACCACCACTTCCATGGTGGCGGCGGTGCTGGCCGCCGGCGGCCTCGATCCGACGGTGGTTGTGGGGGGCCGCGTTGACGCGCTCGGCTCCAACGCGCGTCTGGGAACCACCCAATACATGGTTGCCGAAGCCGACGAAAGCGACCGCTCTTTCCTCAAGCTCTCGCCGATACTTGCCGTGGTGACCAACCTCGACCGCGAGCATATGGACTGCTATCACGACATGGCCGACGTGGAGCGCGCTTTCGTGGAATTCATTGACCGCGTACCGTTTTACGGAGCGGCGATCGCCTGCATCGACAACCCACTGCTCAAAGCCATTTTGCCGAGGGTGCGGCGTCGCGTCTTCACCTACGGGCTTTCCAACGAAGCCGATTTCCGGCTCGAGATTCTTACTGCGGGGCATGGGCCTGCACAGGGGTCGGGACAGTGCAGCTCATTCTCGCGATTCGTGGTGCACACTGACGTCGGTCCGCTGGGGCCGTTCGAGTTGCATGTTCCGGGCCGTCACAATGTGCTGAACGCGACGGCGGCGATCGCTGTTGCCCGGCAGCTTGAAGTCGCTCCCGAGAAAATCGTCGACGGCCTCGGCCATTTCCACGGCGTCGACCGGCGCTTTCAGCTGCGCGGTTCGGATCGCGGAGTTACCGTTGTCGACGACTACGGCCACCACCCCACTGAGATTCGCGCCACGCTGGCGGCTGCGCGCGAGTGCGGCTATCGAAGAATTCTGATTGTCTTCCAGCCGCACCGGTTCTCACGGACGGCAGACCTTTTGGACGAGTTCTCGGGCGCATTTACGGCAGCCGACACCGTGATTGTGCTTCCGATTTATGCGGCCAGCGAGGAGCCGATCCCCGGCGTAACGGCAGAGCGGCTCGCCGAACGCATTCAGGGTCCACGTGTTGAGTTCGCATCCGACTTTGCTGCAGCCGTTGCTGCCGTCGCCGCATCCGCGCACGAGGGAGACCTGATTCTGACCCTCGGAGCAGGCAATGTGAGCCAGCTTGCGCCGCAGATTCTCGCCGCGCTGGCAAAGAGCTGATTTTCTGCGCCTGCATTCTCGCGCTGCCCCTTACGGGGCTGGAATCAATGTTTCGTGCTCACCCGGGACTGTGTCCTGGGCTAAGTTCCTTGCCTCCCGATGGCAGGCAGTATTTGCCGCGTGCGCGCATTCCTTCAATTCTTCCGTGCAAATTCGCGCTCTTCCAATTAATTTAGATGTGATTCAATCTTTCATTCCCTGTCGTTGAGATTTGCGGTCAAATTCGTGATCACCCTGGCGCTGGTGGCCGCGCTGGCGTGGGTGGGGCTGGCCTCGGGCCGCGGCGCGGGTCATGTTCCGGCGGTCTGGTGGGCCAACTCCGCGCTGGCTTCGGTCATGCTGCTCGATCGCCGCCGCCGCTGGCTGCGACTGCTTGCAGCAGGTTACCTGGGCAACATGGTCGGGCACCTGGTTTTCCACGATCCGCTGTGGGAGGTGATCACTCTCTCGGCCTGCGATACTATCGAGACCGCGATCGCGGTGTACGGCGTGGGTCTCGCGCTCGGCCGCCGCGCCGACCTCACCCGCCACGAGCAATTGCTGCGCTTTGTCGGCTTCGCGGTGCTGCTCGCGCCGCTCGTCGCCAGCCTGCTCGCCGGAATCATACTGCACATTGCAACCGGCAGCCCGTATGCGGTGGCTTTGCTTTGGTTCCCAGCCAGTGCGCTGGGTATGGCCATCGTGGTTCCGGTGGTTCTGGGACTGGCGCGAAGCGAAACCCGCGAACTTTTTGCCCCCGAACGGTTGGCGAACACATTGCTCTATCTGGCCATGATCGCCGCAGCCACTGTTGCCATCTTCACCGGTTCCGACTTTCCCTGGCTCTTTCTCATCTTTCCGCCGCTGGTCTTCTTGGTGGTGCGAATGGGACTGAGCGGCGGCGTGCTTGGCTGCTGTGTGGTCGCGGCCATTGGCACCCACTTCACTGTAGCGGTGGAGGGAGGCCCATTTTCTCAGCTCACCGACCCCAGCCTCGAGAACCGCATTCTCATTCTGCAATTGTTTTTGGCCACGGCGGTGCTCAGTGTGAGCGTGGTGGCGATCGTTTTTGCCGATCTCAAGCGCGCCAACGCCGCCGCAAGCAGCAGCGAAGCCCGCTATCGCGAACTGGCCAGATCAATGGAGGCTCTGGCCACCGTCGATGCGCTCACCGGCGTGGCCAACCGGCGTCAGTTCGATCGTGCAATTCAGTTGGAGTGGCAACGTGCCCAGCGCCAGACCACGCCGCTTACTTTGTTGCTGCTCGATGTGGATCGCTTCAAGGGGTTCAACGACCTCTACGGGCACATTGAAGGCGACAACTGCCTTTGCGCGGTCGCACGCATCGCTCTTGAAATTACGCGCCGGCCCTCCGACATCGTGGCGCGCATCGGCGGCGAAGAGTTCGCCGTGATCCTTCCCGGGACTGACGCCCAGGGCGCACTTGAGATGGCGGAGAAGCTTCGCAGGGGCGTGCTCGAAGTGGGCACGATTCACAAGGGCAATTCGCATGGTGTGGTGACCGTCTCTTTGGGTTGCGCGACCGTGATTCCCGCCGAGGATTCAAGCACGACGGCGCTCATGGCTTCTGCCGATGCGGCGCTGTACGCGGCCAAGGCGGCTGGGCGGAACTGCGTAAAGGCAGGCCAGTAGCGGGTCAGCGAGTCAGCAGGCAGCAAGCCGGCAGGTTGGCGATTCTGCCTGGCTACTGTCATTTTTCGTCGCGGCCCTACGGGGCGCGCAGCAACCTTCCCGGAGCCGTCCCAGGGTTTTGCTGCGCTACACCTGGGCTATTTTCGTCTCGTCCCTTGGGAACCAGGCACCGCACCAAGCGAAACTCAAACGAGCTCCATCAGCCGACTGAGCAAATGATTGCCAGCTCGCCGACAGGCTGACAAGCTGACCCGCTAACTGGCTAACCCGCTGACATGCTGGCCCGTTGTCCTTTTCCCCGTATCACCTCGGGTTCCCCCGCTTTTGTTGCAGAGAAAAGCGAAATCGCCGCGGGCTATATTAAGGGTTGGCGACTCTCACGACCTTTGCTCAGGCGTGACGAATCAGAGAGACACAAATCGCCCTCTTTTGTGGGAGGATGAAGCGCCCGCGGTGGCCCGCGTCCGGCGCATGCAGGAAGGCGTGCCAGTGGCGGGACGCATCCGCCGTGGCGCTCCGGGCATGCCGTTGGAGATGGAGGATCCCGACGGCGATGACGAACTGCGCCCGGGAGCGCGCAATGGGCCGCGCGGCAATTGGTGGCGACCGGCGAGCAAAGCGGGCCGCATCTTTCTTCTTTGCGGCACGCTGCTCGTATTGGGCGGCTTTACCTATCTGGGCCTTGCTCTGCGCACTTACCTGGAGCGCGACGCGCGTTTTCGCATCGCCGGCGCCTCTGACATACAGGCAACCGGGCTTACGCAGGTGAGCCGCGCCGACATGCTGCCGATCTTCGGCGAAGACATCGGGCGCAACATCTTTTTCGTCCCTTTGAGCGAGCGCCGCAAGCAGCTTGAACAGATTCCCTGGGTGGAGCACGCAACGGTGATGCGAGTGCTCCCCGATCAGATTCGCGTAGCGCTTGTGGAGCGCCAGCCAGTCGCATTCACACGCGTGGGCGAGCAGATCGGTCTCGTCGATGCAGAGGGTGTTTTGCTTTCCATGCCGGCCGCGTCCATGGCCCGTCATCACTATTCGTTCCCGGTGATCTCCGGCATCGATCCCGGCGACCCGCCGGCATCGCGCCGGGCGCGCATGGCTGTGTATGGCCGGCTGATGAGCGAACTCGACTCGGGCGGCCAGCGTCTCTCGCAGCAGTTATCCGAAATTGACCTCACCGACCCCGAAGACGCGCGCGTCCTCATGCCTGAGCAAGGATCGGACATTCTCGCGCACTTCGGCCAGGATCATTTTATGGAGCGCTACCAGCGCTACAAGGCGCACATTGCCGAGTGGCGGCAGCAATATCCCAACCTGGCCGCGGTCGATCTGCGCTACGACCAGCAGGTGGTGCTGCAGATGGCTTCGGGCAAGCAAGCCTCGCAGCCCGCGCCGGGAGCCATTGGAACGCAGCCGACGGTTGACGGCAAGCCATCGGCTGGAACGCCGGCGGGCGATCAAAAGCCGCAACCGGAGAAGAAGCCCGCCGCCAGCAGCGCAGCAAAATCTCACGCTCAGCACGAAAAGAAGAAGCACGCGGAGCAACGCCACACCGCGCGTAACGACTCAAACCATCTGCCGCCGGCACAGGCCGGGTACCTGGGATAGACGACCGAATGGCTCAGAAACAGAACAATCTGATCGTGGTTCTGGACGTGGGCAGCGCGCAGACGCGGGTTGTTGCGGCAGAGATCAATGAGTCGTCGCTGCGCTATCGCGGTCATGGCGTGATTGAGTCGCAGGGCATGCGCAAGGGCCTCATCGCCGAACTTTCGCCGGCTGCCAAAGCGGTGCGCTCGGCCAACGAGCAGGCTGAGCGAGTGGCTCGCGTCAACATCGATGAATGCGTAGTGGGGGTGGGCGGACCGCATATTCGCGGCCTTAACACCAACGGCGGCATCGTGCTGAGCAACCGCAGCCGCGAGATCACCCGCGAAGACGTGCGCGCCGCCGTGGAGCGCGCCCGCGCCGTGGAACGGCCTCCCGACCGCGAGATTCTTCACCTGCTGCCGCGCCAGTTCATCCTCGACGATCAGCCCGGCATCTTCGATCCTGTGGGCATGGTCGGCTCTCGCCTCGAGGTCGACCTGCACATCGCCACCTGTTCCGGCAGCGCACTGCAGAGCACCATCACCTGCGCCAATCGCGCCGGGCTTGAAGTTACCGAGGCAATTCTCGAATCGATCGCCGCGGCCGAGTGCACGCTTTCAGCCGACGAGCGCGAACTGGGCGTTTGCCTGCTCGATATCGGCGCGCACTCCAGCGACCTGGTGGTGTTCTTCGAGAGCGCGGTTGCACACACGGCTTCGGTGCCCATCGGCGGCGCACATTTTACCAACGATCTTGCCATCGGCCTGCAGATGCCCGTGGTCCAGGCCGAAGAGCTGAAGCGCCAGTTTGGCAACTGCGTGGTGACGTCCGTGCCCCAGACGGCCGAAATCGAGATTGCCAATCCCCATCCGCAGCGGCTGCCGTTGCGCATGATGGCCGAGATTCTTGAGCCGCGTGCCAGCGAGCTGTTTTATTTTGT
>JASHVU010000261.1 GCA_030044455.1 Acidobacteriaceae bacterium
AGAAGAAACCCCTATAATTTCGCGTTCCTCATGGAACATAGATAGTAAACAGGCCTCACGGATAGAGCGGCTTCCGGCCCGTTATCACTCCTGAAACAATCCCTGGAATCTCACGTGCTGAGCCGCGTTGCCCGCGTTCGCCCCCCCATCGTGAATATGCCCAAACCGCCTGAAATGACTCTCGCGGGCGAAACTCCTCACCGACCTCTCGCTCTCCCACACGGCGAAACCACAACCTTGCGAACTCGCCACCTCGCATTGCATCGGTTTCAGGAAAGTTCTGCCCGGAGCCCATACACTCAAGTCGCCCTGACCCCAAAGAAGGGACGTCACTGTACAAAACTGGAGAGAGTGCATTGATCCTGAAACCGCTCTGCCGACGGCAACTTCCGACGAGCAACAGAATTTTGGGGCCCCGGCCCAATTCCATTCGGCACTACAATACTTTTATGCTCCTCGAAGGAATCTTCGCCGCAGTCACCACCCCCTTCTACTCCGACGAGCGGATCTACTTCCGCAAAATCGAAGCCAACATGGCGCGCTACTCGCGCAGCCTCCTGGCCGGAATGGTCGTCCTCGGCTCAACCGGCGAGGCCGTCATGCTCGACGACGAGGAGTCGCGCCAGGTGCTGAAGGTTGCCGCCGAGGCTTCAGCTCCCGATAAAGTTCTTATCGCCGGGGTCGGCCGCGAGAGTGTCGGAGCAACCGTCGCCCTGGCCGAAGCCGCCACTGAATTCCATTACGACGCCGTCCTTCTTCGTCCGCCCAGCTACTACACAGGCCAGCTCTCGCCAGCCGCCGTTCGCAACTACTTTGAGAGCGTCGCCGACCGGTCTCCCCTCCCGGTCGTTCTCTACAACATTCCCAAATTCGTCCCATATCAGATTCCCGTCACGATGATCGCCGAGCTCGCCAACCACCCCAACATCATCGGTATCAAGGATTCGAGCGGCAGCCTCGACCGCATCACTGCAACCATCGCGGCAACCCACGCAGCCCCGCGCCGCACCGTGACGGTCACCCCGATCTTCGAGGCCGTCACCGCCCGCATGCTCACCGCGGCATCCGAGCCAGCATCCTCTGGAACCTTCGTCCCGGCAGGGAACCTGGCTGGCGGCCTTGCCGTGGCAGCAACCGCCGCGCCAGCCCCGGCTATCAAAACCAGGAGCAGGGAAGTCGGCTTCCAGGTCCTGTGCGGAGCAGGCTCACAGGTTCTCGCTTCGCTGATTGCCGGCGCCCCCGGAGCCATTCTGGGTATCGCCTGCTTTGTGCCCCAGGCCTGCGTCGAAATCTATCTAGCCTGGAAGGATCACGATTCCAAGCTCGCCGAAGAGAAACAGTCCCGGATTCTCGCCGCCAACAGCCGCATCGTGAATGAACTCGGAATCCCTGCCATGAAGTACGCCTGTGACTTCAACGGCTTCTACGGCGGCCGCCCCCGTTCGCCCCTCCTCAGCCTCAGCGCCGAAGAGAAGTCCGACGTCGAATCGCTCCTGGCAGGAATCCGGAACTAGCTTGAGTGGCGATGCGATTAACGCGGCCCCGAATCTGACCGTCGCGACAGACGCGCTGCGTTAATTGAATGGTACGGGCGGCGCGGTGATACGCTGACAGGCGAAACAAAACCATTTCCATACGGCGACAAGCGCTTCGGCAAACCCAGACGCGACGAACCTGCATTTCGTGGTCCTTCGCAAGGCCTAAATCGGCACAAACCAAGAACCGTCTGCGTGATACGTAATGTCCGATAACAGATATTCTGTATCCTTTAACCCTGCAACTTGCATTTCCCTCTCAATTCAATGAATCAGCGACACTTATCCGCCGTTATTCTCCAGCACGTTGCCTTCGAAGATCTCGGCTCCCTGCGTCCGATCCTCGAACGGCGAGGTTTTGCCATTGACCTCGTCGATGCATCGACGGCTGATTTTTCCTCGCCCCAGTCCCAGGCCTGCGACCTGCTCATCATCCTCGGCGGTCCGATTGGCGTCTACGAGGCGAACGCCTATCCCTTCCTCAGCTCTGAACTCGATTCCATCCGGATGCGACTCGAAGCCCAGAAACCCATCCTCGGCATCTGCCTTGGCGCTCAACTCGTCGCTGCCGCCGCCAAAGCTCATGTCTACCCTGGCAATCGCGGAGCCGAGATCTGCTGGTCTCCCATCCACTTCTCCGGCCCCGGCGCACCTCCAGCTTGGTTCGCACCGCTCCTTAGCCCCGGGGTCAACGTCCTCCACTGGCACGGAGATACTTTCGATCTACCCTCCGGCGCCACCCGGCTCGCCAGCACAGATCTCTATGAAAATCAGGCATTTACCATAGGGGAATTCGCACTTGCGCTGCAGTTTCACCCCGAAATCACCGTCGAAGGCCTGGAGCGCTGGTATGTAGGCCATGCCTATGAGTTAGCGAATCGCCAGATTCCGGTCGCCAGCCTGCGCGCAGCCACAATGGCGCACACACCCGCCCTCCTTAGCGCTGCACAACTATTTTGGAATCAATGGCTTGACTACATCTTATAGCGGCCCAGATCCTCATCGTTCAGGCCCTCAAGCCAGTTCCGGAGCTGCTCCGCGGTCGGCCCCTCGGCAGCGCCGTTAGGATTCAGCTTCGCGCTCGCCATCACATGTTCCGCCACATATATTGGGCAATCCGACCTCAGCGCCAGCGCAATCGCATCCGACGGCCGCGCGTCCACCGCAATCTGCTCTCCACCCTGCTTGAGCCAGAGAACCGCGTAGAATGTGTCGTCTTTAATCTCTGTAATTACGATACGTTCCAACTCGCCATTCAAATGCTGCACCAGGTTGCGAGTCAGGTCGTGAGTCATGGGTCGCGGCGCTGCCATCTTTTCTATCTCAATGGCGATTGCATTCGCCTCGAAGATTCCCACCCAGATCGGCATCACCGAGTCAGAGGCAATGTCTTTGAGAACCACGATCGGCATGTTCGTTGCCGGATCCAACATCAGCCCGCGGATTCTTACCTCAACATCCATGGTCCCCCCTTTCGTACGCCGTTCCCTCACTCCCTTATCCCCTTAGAACCTCAGTCCCTCTCTTTAGACGGCCTCGCCCGTCAAGCTGTTTGGAAATGCCCCGGTAATCTTCACATTCAGATAGCTGCCGGGCGCGGGAGCAATCGGCGTCTTCGCGACAAAATTCACCGGCTTATTCTGACTGCTTCGCGCCGCAACTTGCCCTCGCGCCGGATTCAACCCCTCAACCATGACCTCCATTACCTGCCCTATGTGCTTCGAATAATTCGCCCTTTGTATCTCACGCTGGCGGTCAAGCAGTACTTGAAGCCTGTTTGATTTCATCAAATCCGCTACCGAATCGATCATCACTAGGGCCGGCGTGTTGGGCCGCGCCGAGTACTTGAATGCGAAGACGCAATCATACTCGACTTCGGCCAGCAGATTCATCGTCTCGATAAAATCGTCTTCTGTTTCGCCCGGAAATCCCACAATAATGTCGGTCGACAGCGAAATCGGCCGCCTCGCTGCCTTCATCCATGAGATGCGCTCCAGGTACCAATCCGGCGTGTACTCGCGCGCCATCATCTTCAGCACCCGCGCCGATCCAGATTGCACCGGCAAGTGCACATGATCGCACAAAGTTGGAAAAGCGTCGATCGCCTCCACAATGTCCCGCGTAAAGTCCCTCGGGTGGCTGGTCGTAAACCGCACCCGCCTGATCCCAGTCACCTGCCCAACCGCCGCCAGAAGTTCGGAGAACCGCATCTTCCCTTCCGGGTCCCGGTAGCTGTTCACGTTCTGGCCCAGCAGTTGGATCTCAGTAAATCCCAGGTCGGCAATCCGCCGCGCCTCCTCGAGCACCGAAGTCGAAGTCCGGCTCCGCTCCTTGCCCCTGGTATACGGCACCACGCAATACGAGCAGAACTTGTCGCACCCTTCAATGATGGTGATGTAACCCCGGTACGGATTCTGCCGCGCCGTGAATTCGGTCTCAAAGGTCTCTTCGGTCTGCCGGTCGTCCAGCCCCGTGATCCGGTTCTCCCCTGCTTCCAGCCGCGTCAGCATCTCCGGCAGTTTGCGATACGACGCCGACCCCGACACCAGGCTCACATACGGCGCGCGCTCAAAAATCTTCTCGCCTTCCTGCTGCGCCACGCAACCCAGTACCCCGAACCGCTTGCCCTGCTTGTAGAGTGCCTTGTAATCGTTGAGCCGGTGGAAGACTTTCT
>JASHVU010000262.1 GCA_030044455.1 Acidobacteriaceae bacterium
GCGACTTAGGAACCGAGTGGCTTCAGAAAAGCGAGACTGTACTGCTCAAGGTGCCAAGTGTGATCGCTCCAGAGACGTTCAACTTCCTGTTCAACCCGTCTCATAACCAGGCGAATCGTTTCCGGATCACTGAGACCTTCTCGTACCCATTCGATATGCGGCTCAAGAGGTAGAGCGCGGATCTCTGGCGGAGGCCATGATGATGCGTTGCTTCCCCAAGAGCACTTGTCTAAACAAGGATGGGCGTCCGGGAAGAAAATGCATCCAACTTCTCGGCTGCCAGCTGGCCAGCTCTCGCGTTCATGATTTGGACTTCCATGCCTGGGCATATTGGACGCGCTGGCTGAGATATGCTTTGGGAATGGAAACTGAATACAACTATGGCGGTCACACAATCAAGGTTGTGGCCTTTCAAAAGATCCAAGAACCCTGCGTTTGGGACTGCACTATTCATATAGGCGGCAATCGCGTACCTCTAGGACTTTTCTCAACGCATTACCCAGCCAAACATCATCCGAACGGAGATGAAGCTCTTGGATATGGCAAGAAGGCGGCAGAATTCGTCGTTAATCACCCTGCGGGGAGCAGCGGGACACTCGACGAACTTCTCAGGGAAATTTAAATTGTGTGAGTCTCTGTACGCGCTCCTAAGGCAAAGAAAGTTGTGAAGGCCCAATCTAACGGCACGCATCGCAAATTTGGCGCAAGTTTAGTGGCTGTTTTGATGGCTGTTCGTTTCCAACTTTTATGCATTTAGCTGCGATTCATTGCAAGGTCTAATCGTCGCGTATCTCTTTCACTATAAATAGATTATGCGACGCGATGCGACGGATTGCGGCTCGCTGCAAAAGGCCAAAAAACGGACTTAAAATCCGACGAATTGCCGTAGACAAAGCCGCAAATGAACCCGGTTGCGACGATTCATGGGATCATGACCGAAGGTTGAGCTGGATATGATTCCGTCCAATTGTCTTCCTCCCATCCGAACCCAAGTGGTGGCATGGCTTGCTGTCTGTGGATTCGAGCAACCGAGGGCACTCCCGCTCGGGAACTCCAACGACTCAGCCCCGTCAACCTTACAGCATTCAATCTTGACTTTTGCGGCTAACGCGGCCATGATAATTACCATGGCCAAGATAATTATCGTGGCCAAGATAAAGACATGATGTCTCTGCTTTCCAACCCGAACTCCGTTCCACCGCACAAAAAGCGCGACTACCTCGACCTGCTCGCCAGCCTCTTCCGCAAGCAAGGCTGGCGCGTGAGGAGAAAGCGTTCTGTCGCTGATAAGGAAGTAGGTCTCGTCGTCGTCCGCGGCAACGAACGCTACATCATCGAACTCAAGGCTGCATCCGAAGGCCGGCCAGATCGACTCGTGCCCCTGCTCTCGCAGGCCATTCTGCAAGCGCGCGCATACGCCGATATATTCCCCGAACCGGCAGCGCCGCTCGCCGTCGTCGCCGCGCCAGTCATCTCGCCTAGCGCCGCAAACAGCTTGGTAAGTTTTGTTTCCCGGTTCGCGCCTGACGCCGCCATTGGCATCCTCGACCGCGAGGGCTTTCGGCACTTCGTTGGACCGGGCCTCGAGAAACTCAACTCCTCGGCTCCCCGCCGGGCGCACCGGCACAAGCTTCCTCCGCCCGAGTCGTCGTACTTGTTCTCCGATCTAAGCCAATGGATGCTGAAGGTCCTGCTCGCGCCCCTCGTACCCGAAGATCTCCTTCGCGCGCCCCGACGAGAATACCGCAACGCGTCTGATCTCGCCGCGGAAGCGAAGGTTTCGGTGATGAGCGCCTTCCGATTCGTTCGCCAGTTACGTCAGGAGGGCTTTCTCGACGAGCAGGACGAGCCCTTGCGTCTGGTGCGCCGCAAGGAACTACTGCGCCGCTGGCAGGCCGCGCATCTGCGCGGCGCACCCGAACTGCCCTTGCGCTGGATCATTCCCATCAAGAGCGAGCGCCAGTTGCCAGCCGCCCTGCACGCCTACAACGTCCAGCACGACGTACAGCAGGGACCGGCGCCGCGCGCCTGTCTCGGACTATTTGCCGCCGCAGAATCCCTGGGATTCGGATTCGTGCAGGGCGTCCCACAATACTTCTATCTCGAAAGCCTGGATCGAGAGGTCCTCCGCCGCATGGGACTTTCCCCGGAGAGCGCCGAACAAAAGCCGAACGTCTATGTGCGCGTCCCCGCCTTTCGGGAGTCAATCTTCCGGGCATCGGTCGTTCGCGACGGCGTGCCGGTTGCCGACATCCTGCAGGTCTGGCTCGACGTCGGCTCGCATCCGGCCCGCGGAGAAGAGCAGGCCGAGGAGATCCGCCACCGCGTTCTGGCGCCGATCTTCGAGGAGAAGTGCTGATGGCCGGCCAATCCAATATCGAATATTTTGCCCGTCTGATCGAAGCCCTTGAGCCCTGGCTCGATCGCGTTGTTGTGATCGGCGGATGGGCGCACCGCCTCTACCGGCTGCACCCTCTGGCGCTGCCGCTGGACTATGAACCCTTAGGTACGGACGATACCGACATTGCCGTTCCCCACAACTTGCCTGCAACCGGAGAGCAGCTTGGGGCACGGCTGCTGGAGCGCGAATTCCGCGAAAAGCCCATGGGGGAAACGCAGCCGCCCGCCGCCCATTATCGGATCGAGAGCGGGGACAGCAGCTTCTATGCGGAGTTTTTGACGCCTCTTGCGGGCAT
>JASHVU010000263.1 GCA_030044455.1 Acidobacteriaceae bacterium
AGAAGGTGCAGTACTCGGTGCAGAAGTTGGTGTAGTTGATGTTGCGATCGATGATGTAGGTGACCACGCCTTCCGGGTGCAGGCGGCGGCGCACGGCGTCAGCCTCAAAACCCAGGCCGATGAGGTCGGGAGATTGGAAATGGTCGAGCGCCTCTTGGCGGGTCAGGGACATAATGCGATTTTAGCAAGCCAGCAAGTCAGTGAGTCAGCGTGCCCTCCCGGGTCCCCGAATGCAAGGGACCAGGGGCACCTGCCAGGGCTCAGCGATCAGGGGTCAAGGGAGAACGAAACATTTCTGCGCGGCGGGGGTCCAAGACTATAGGTGCGGGGTTCCCGTGCCCTTTTTACCGCGGAAGAGAAAAAGCCCCTTATAAATCAGCGGTCGCCGCTGGGTACGTTCGAGATTTGATTTGGTGGAAATGCCGCTGAAAAGAATAAAGAAGTCGATAAATGCGCGGACGAAGCCCTTGCGGGCTGGTTTTTCAGCCGTTTGAGCCGAGTTCATGGCTGGTTGCCCCTACGGGAAATTTGTTTGATATGACTACCACCTTTGTTGGAGATGCAACCGGCGGGTTCGGTTGCAGAATCTTATCCAGGGAAAGGTGGATTCCCACGCGGCGCCGCACAGTGGTTGGGCCGGGCGGCGCTCCCAAACAGGGCGGTAGCCCGGATGCCGCGTAAAAGAGCCTTTCTCTGGATCAAGGAGATTCACGCTGCGGGGCGGCAAGAGACGGAATTCCCTGGTTACACTCCGTAGAGTCTCTTGTGCCAGGCCCAGGCAGTGCGAAGGATGTCATCCAGGTGCGTGTAGCGCGGCCTCCAGCCGAGCTCATGGATGGCTCTTTCGGAGCTGGCTACGAGCACTGCTGGGTCGCCCGCGCGTCGGGGACAGACCTCGACCGGGATGGGATGTCCGGTAATCCGCCGGGCAGACTCAATGACTTCCTGGACGCTAAAGCCTTTGCCGTTGCCAAGGTTGAAGATGAGCCGGTCACGTGTACCAAGTGCATTGAGGGCGAGAAGATGGGCATCGGCAAGGTCAGAGACGTGGATGTAGTCGCGGATGCAGGTGCCGTCCGGAGTGCTGTAGTCGTCTCCAAACACGCGTATCGAGGCCCGGCGGCCCGCGGCCACATCGAGGATAAGCGGGATGAGATGCGTTTCCGGTGTATGCGCTTCGCCGCGAGTGACGCCATTTGTGAATTCGGGAGCTCCGGCGACGTTGAAGTAGCGGAGCGACGCGTATCGGAAGCCGTGAATGCGGTTGAACCAGGCGAGCATTTGTTCGACCATCAGCTTGGACTCACCGTAGGCGTTGGTGGGCTTGAGTTGGGCATCCTCGGGGATGGGCACCGAGTCCGGCTCGCCGTAAACAGCCGCAGTGGAAGAAAAAACAATCCGGCGGGGTCCGGAAGAAAGCATGGCTTCAAGAAGAGAAAGGGTTCCGGCCGTGTTATTACGGAAAAACTGCTCGGGATGGAGCATCGATTCGCCGGCTTCAATAAGTGCTGCGAAGTGCAGCACGGCGTCGAAGGGGTGGTTACTTTGGTTTGCCGAGACAAAGATGGCTTCGATGCCCGCGCGGTCGGCCAAATCGCCCTGAACAAACTCGATGCTGGGCGGAAGCAGCTCCCGCCGCCCGTGGCTCAAATTGTCGAAAATCAGTGGGTTATGCCCATTCTTAGCAAGCATGTTTGCGACAGTACCACCTATGTACCCGGCGCCTCCAGTTATCAGCACTTTCACAAAAAACACTGTCCTTTCGCGAGCAGTTTAGGTAACCTAAAGTCTATTACAGTAGTCTGTGGTCAGACTGCCGGGAGTAGGTTGCAAATTGGCCTCCCGCACCTGCCGCTCATCCAACGGATCCGTGATGAAAACAATCATGTGACCGGTGAGCGACGGGATGGTTTGATGCTTGCATTTTGCGACCGGGAATTTGAATCTCCGATCGCTGTTGAGGAAAGTGGTTTCCACTTGCCTGGCTCCTTGGATCGAAGTTGGAGAAGCAAGATGATCCGAGGCATGAAAGAGTTGAGACCCACGGCATCGAGCGGCAGTGCGTTCACCACGCCGCATTTGAGCGGGTTATCCCTGCTCATCGCAAACAATGAGAACTTTAACAGGAAACAGGAAGTTGATCCCCCTACGTCTGCACTTTTTGAGCAATCGATACCAGGCTTGGCGGCCGGGTATTCACGGAACATTTAGAACGGATGTGACATGAAACGCGCAACCAAGATCGAAAACGGGAAGATGATGCTTGACAAAAAGCAGCGTGAGAATGTTACGGACAGCGGTCTCCCGCCAAGCCAAATTTGACCAATTCTGCGCCGTGGTAGCGGCCTGAAGCGAGGACGTATTACATGTCGATGAGTTATTATCCCGGCCGGTTAACCTTCGGAATGCTCCCTGAGCCCGAAGGCCGGTCCGCATCTTTTATTACCAGCGCGGTCATCAATGGGAGCATTCTTGCGCTGATTCTTCTCGTCAGCATGATGGCTAAACAAGTAATCCAGCGTCATTACGAAGTGACGACGCTGATTGCGCCCACAACGCCACCCCCGCCAGAGCCAAAGGTGAAGCCGATACCTCCTCCCAAGCTTCCACCTCCGCCACAACCCCCCAAGCTCGAGCTGCAACCCAAGATGATCCAAATGCCGAAGCCGAAGCCTGAGCCGAAGCCGGTGCAATTGGAAGCCAAGCTGACGATGCCTGAGATCAAGCAGGCCAAGCCAAACATCATCATGATGCCGCAGCCCAAGGCGGCGCTGACAGCGGCCATGCCGGCGCAGGACAAGTCGGTGAAGCCATCGACGGCGCCCGTACACCTTGGCCAGACCTTCGGCGTGAAGCCCAATCCCTATGCGACCAGACCGGCGACCGTGGCGGCAATCGGCAACCCGTATGGCGGCATGAATGGGCCGGCTGTAGCGCCGCATGGAGTGGTTGGATCGACGGGCATTGGTAACGGGCTGAGATCGGGCTCAAACTCCGGAGTGGTTGGCCGCGTAGCATCGGCAGGGATTCCAGGAGCAACGACCGGTTCACCCAATGGATCTTCCTACGGTAAGGTGGGCTCGGCGGGTATTCCCACAGCGCAGACCGTTGCAGCGACGGTACCCCAGGCAACGGTTCAGCCCGCAACGACGAGCCTCGAAGTGCTGTCGAAGCCGCCTGTGCAATACACTGCCGCCGCACGACAGCAGAAGATCCAGGGCGACGTGGTTTTGCGCGTAACCTTTACGGCCAACGGCCAGGTGATTGTGCAAGGCGTAGTGCGCGGTCTGGGCTACGGACTCGACGAGGAAGCCCGCCGCGTAGCGCAGGAAATCAGATTCCGTCCGGCTACCCGGGACGGGCGCCCCGTGGACATGACAACCAATATTGTTATTACCTTTCAACTGGCATAGGGTTCAAGGATTAGGATTCAACTAGCGGCAATGTTTCGCCGGGACCCGGATTCAAGGTCTGAACCTCAACGGCATGCCCCAGAGGCGCAGCCAGATGAGAGGCAGGACCGGAAAGTATTCACCTAGGAGCTTGCAATGACATTTCGGAAGACGATCCCCCTAACCTTCCTTATCCTCGCTCTGGGCACGACGTGCGCGTCTGCGAAGAGACAACCAAAATATCAGCAGTCACGCACGCTGACGCCGGAGCAGGCAGCTCTCGTTGAAAGGGCTGTAGGTCGCGAGAAAGTACTGATCAAGGCCATTCAGCAGCGCACGCCGCTGGTTGAAACCTACATTCAAGACACGCGACCCGATGTGAAGCTTTACGAAGTTCCGGTGGACGACCAGTACATGCTGAGCCGGGTGGACTTCGGCAAGGGGTTTTTCGACAAGGAATACAGCCCCCGGTCTGAGGCGAAGAAAGGCTGGTTCAAGGGCTCGTTTGGGGCCATTACAGGGCTGACCAGGGCGCTGGGCCTGGAGAAGTTCACGTACTCGCCCACCGGCTTCATGCAGATGATGTTCATCGACCCGAACGGATTCGATCAGCAGCATTACGTGTTCAGCTTTGTGCGGCGCGAATTTCTGGGTTCGGTGCGCACCTGGGTTTTCGACGTGCATCCCAAGGTGGATGTGCGCGGGATGGGCAGGTTCTACGGGCGCATCTGGATTGAGGACCAGGATGGCAACGTGGTGCGTTTCAACGGCACCTACACGGGACCGACATCAGAGGATTCTTCAAAGTACTACTTCCACTTCGACAGCTGGCGGATGAATGTGCAGCCGGGCATTTGGCTGCCGGTTGCGGTCTATGTTGAAGAGACGCATCGCGTCGACACCGAACAGAAATCACTGGGATTGAAAGCGCAGACCCACTTCTGGGGCTACAGCCTGAAGCTGCCCACGCGTGACAGCGAAAATGTGAGCGTGAAGGTTGACGACGCTGTGGACCAGAGCGACGACTCGGGAGATGTGGGTCCGCTGCAGGCCTCACGCATGTGGATTACGCAGGCAGAAGACAATGTGATCGACCGCCTGGTCGAGGCCGGACTCGTAGCCCCGCTCACTCCGGGCGGGTACGAAGAGAAGGTGCTGGGCCAGATCGTAATCAACCTGGTGGTGCCCAATAACCTCGCCTTCACCGACCAGATTCACTGCCGCGTGCTGCTGACCGACACGATTGAAGCCACGACGGTCGGCAACACCATCCTGGTGAGTAAAGGATTGCTGGATTCGCTGCCGAACGAGCCCGCGATCGCGTCGGTCATTGCGATGGAACTGGCGCACATTGCGCTCGGCCACCATATCGATACTCGCTACGCATTCAACGACCGGCTGCTCTTCCCCGATGAAACGACCTTCCAGCGCATAGACATGTATCACAGCGACGTGGATAACGCGACGGCAGCGAAGAAGGCGATGGAGTACCTGGAGAATTCGATGTACAAGGACCAGTTGCCTATGGCTGGCCTTTACTACGAGCAGCTGGCGGATCGCGGACACGTGTTGAAGTCGCTGAACACTCCCAAGCTGGGTGACAGCCTTCTGAAGCCCGACGGCACGCCGTGGATGGCCGACCTGGAGCATATGGCGCCCAAGATCAACTGGGACGACCTGACACAGCGGCCAACCAATCCGCTGGGTAGCTGGCTTAAGACCGATCCCTGGGACGACAAGGTTCACATGTTGAACGCCAAGCTATACGCGCCAATGAATGCGCGCGACAAGATGCCGTTTGAGGTGACGCCAATCTTCTACAAGCTGCAGCGGTACGATGTGGCGAATGCTGAGCCTGCCCCGACCGCCCCTACGACTCCGGCCGCCGCTCCGGCAGGTAACGGCGATCAGCCCGCCGCCACTCCTGACAACAGTCAACCGGCTGCTCCTACCGCGCCGCAGCCAACAGGAGCAAACACACCTGCGAACGCTCCGGCCCAGGACCCACAGCCGCCTGCAACATCTCCGGCGCAGAACCAGCAACAGCCCCAGCAGCAGCAGCCTGCTGCGCCGAATCCGCAGTAAGAGAATAAATGAGCCCGGACTGGTTTGCATTGAAACAGCCGGCCGGGCTTTTCACTCGCGGATGTTCTTATAGATTGAGAACGACAGTCTGAGATTATCTTCCCCGGAAGCAGATGAGTTCAGTACTCATGAAGCGAATTGTTTCGGCCTTATTTTACCTGGTGATTGTTTTTGCGGCGATTTCAGCCAGCGCCCAGGTGACAGCTTCAGCATATCGACGAGGGATTTCGATCCACGTCGGGGGCGAGGCCTCGGCCTTCCAGCCTGACTACGCGGGGAACGGCATTGCGCAGACCAGCTCTAACCGGCTTTATGGCGTCGGCGCCTATTTCGACGTGGATCTGTCCCGCTGGGTGCAGATCGAGGGCGAAGGGCACTGGCTTCGATTCAACGAATTCGAGAACATTGGCCAAAACACATACATGATTGGCCCCAAGGTGCCGATCATCGACTTTCACCGTTGGACTCCGTATGGAAAATTTCTCATTGGATGGGGCAGCGGACCGGGCTGGCTGAATGGAAGGGCCACAGCCTTTGCCTATGGGGGCGGGCTGGAGTACCAGTGGACCCGGAGGCTTACGATCAGGGCATTTGATTTTGAGGAACAGTACTGGAATACGGATCCGACGCTGCATCCATACGGGGCCAGCGCGGGGATCAGCTACCGCGTATTCGGGGGCAGGGGGCGTTAGGCTGCAATTCGCGGACAGGCGGGAGCGCTGGTGCCGGCAGTATAGAGCGAAGGCGCGGCCGCAGCGAGGGCACACGAGCAAATCCCAGAAAGGCGAATAGCTCCGAAGAGCAGGTCTTTCTGATCATTGACCACTGTCAAATGTTTTGCGCCAGCGATAGAGACGCTTCCGGGAAGCCCTGGCCGCGGGGTTTCTCGGGTGTACCCAGTTTCTCACCGACCGCACGAGTGGCTACCCCTTTCCCCCTATCCGATACCCCCGGCCCCTGCCAAAAGTC
>JASHVU010000264.1 GCA_030044455.1 Acidobacteriaceae bacterium
GTCTTATTGGCACGACTGAAGTCGTGCCCTTTCAAAACGGCGGCTGGGGCTGAATTTTTCCGCAGCCTGTAAAGCCCGCCACAGTATCGGCCCATTTTGCGGCACGGCTGAAGCCGTGCCCTTCCAAAACGAATGGAACGATTCCAAATGCGATTGCCCTGATTCCGTAAGGCTCTACAGCAGCTTTTCCAACAGGGCGCTCAAAGCATGGCCCCTGTGGCTAATGGATGCTTTGGTTTCAAGATCGATTTCGGCCATGGTTCGATTGAGCGTAGGCAATAGAAACAACGGGTCATAGCCGAACCCTCCCGTCCCGCGGGGCGCCTCGAGAATCATGCCGTCAACAGCTCCCTCGGCAGTTTGCAGCAACTGGCCGTCGCGAGCACATGCCAGCACGCACCGGTATCGAGCCGTACGGCGGGCAAAAGGAACATCGGCGAGCCGCTGCAGCAGCACCATGTTGTTCCAGACGTCGGTGTTGTCATTGGCGTCGGGCGAGTCAACCAGGCCACAGTCGGCGGCGAAGCGCGCCGAGCGCACTCCGGGCGCTCCGCCAATCGCATCCACCTCAAGGCCGGAATCGTCGGCAAGAATCAGTGCGCTGTGGGCGAAGCGCGAGTAGTAGATGGCCTTAAGCGTTGCATTCTCCTCGAAGGTCTCGCCGGTCTCGTCGGGCGGGTCGATCGCGTCGAGGTTCTCGAGCGGCTCTATCTCCAGCGAATGAGTGTGTGCCGCCGCGCGAAAATCGCGCAGCTTGCCCTGGCTGGTGGTGGCCGCGTAGAGGCGAAAATCCATGGGTCGAGTGTAATGCCGCAGGTTGAACGCTGCTTTTCTAAATTACGATGGTTGCGACCGTTGGACGGTTGTTGAGGAGTGTATTGAAGACTCGAGCTTCCGCGGAAGATTACTCGGGTATACCAAACAGGATTATTGGTACCCTTGAACGCGGCCATGCATTCGAGCTTATGCTTTGACAATCTTGCCACCGCATGATTAGCTTTGTTCCGTTTGGAAATTTTTTCGATAATGAAATCATCGCTCTCTAAGGTTTAAGACCGCATGCAAATCATGATTCTGGCAGGAATCGGATGGCACATTGTGGGCGCGGCCTGCGCGGCCTCGTTCTACGCGCCGATTGAAAAGGTCAAGAAGTGGTCGTGGGAAACCACCTGGGCCATCGCAGGCTTTTTCTCCTGGATTCTGCTGCCTATCGGCATGAGCCTCATTCTGCTGCCGCACTTTTTCGCCTTTTACGCCGGGCAAGCTACGCACGTGCTGCTTATGACGGTGCTCTTTGGCGCCATGTGGGGCGTGGGCAACGTGAGCTACGGGCTCACCATGCGCTATCTCGGCATGTCATTGGGCATCGGCGTAGCCATCGGCGTCACTCTGGTTGTGGGAACACTGGTACCTCCGCTAATGCATGGGCAAGCGGCGGTGCTCTTCAGCACCCAGGGCGGACGGCTGACCCTGGCCGGCATTGCGATAGCCCTCGTCGGTATCGCGGTCGTCTCCTACGCCGGCCACCAGAAGGAGCAACAGCTCGGCAGGGGAGTTGAGGAATTCAATGTGATGCTCGGCCTGGCGCTGGCCGTCATGTGCGGCATTTTTTCCTCGGGATTCTCTTTCGGCCTTGACGCCGCCACACCCCTCCGGGCTGCGGCGCTCTCGGTGGGCGTCAATCCTCTCTACGCACGACTGCCCAGCTATGTGCTGATCATGGGCGGCGGCGCCGTGGTGAACATGGGCTATTGCTTCATCAGGCTGGCCTTCAAAAAGAGTCTGTCTCTGCGTGCGGATCTGGGCCAGCCACGACCGGTGCTGGCGAAAAACTCCGCGCTGGCAGCGGCCGGCGGCATCATGTGGTATCTGCAATTCTTCTTCTATGCCTGGGGCGAGGCTAACATTCCCGCCCGGGTGGGCTACGTGAACTGGATGCTGCACATGAGTATTTACGTCCTCTGCGGAGGGCTGGTGGGACTGGCACTGGGTGAGTGGAAGGGGGTTGGATCGCGGCCCGTCCGGCTGCTCTGGGCGGGGATCATCATCATTATTGCGGCAGCCAACCTGGTGGGCCTGGGCACTGCGGCAGCGGGATAGGAAAACAGGGTTCGGGGTTCAGTGGTCGTCTACGGCAGCGGCAATTCCGCATCGAGCCCCTGCGCAATCAACTCCGCGCGCAGACCTGCAACCGTCGAAAACTGAATGGCGCGCATGCCCAGCCCCGCAGCCGCATCCACATTCACCTCGCGATCGTCGAGAAACAGCGTCTCTTCAGCCATTGTCCCGAGCTGTTTCAGCGTCAGCCTGTAGATCGCGGGTTCCGGCTTTGCCATCAGGTGTTGAAAGCTCCACACGCGCACATCGAATCGCGCAGGCCAGGTAAATGTGCGCTCAATGCTGGCCAGAACGTTATCGCCCATATTCGACAGAATCGCCGTCAAAATGCCCCGCGCCGTCAGCCGCTCAGCCCAGGCCACCATGGCGTCGTTCTGCGTGGTCCACATCCGGCCGTCCCAATCATTCAGCTCATCGATTTTGGTTTGAGGCAGTCCGAGCGCCAGGTCGCGGTTGAATTTCTGCCAGAATTCAAGACCGGTCAGCTTGCCTTCGTCGTAGGCGTGCCGGTCGCGCCAGTAGAGAGTTTCGAACTCGGCCTCGGGAAGGCGGGTGATCCGCACCAGCTCCGCGTGCGCCGCTGGGTCGGGAAGTCCTGAAAGAACCATTCCATAGTCGAAGACCACCGCGCGCAGTGCCAATTCCCCTCCCTGTTTGAGCCGATTTGAAGCCCAGCGCCCGTGTATGGTTGGAGTGGACGCCTATCTCCATTGTGCCCGACCCCCGCCGATGCCGCCGAGGGCGGTCTTACTCTTTGGAAAGATGACGTGGATGGCTCGGGAAGACCCATGCAATTTTCTCACCGCACCAACTGGAACGTCGAAGAAAGCGAGTTGGCGCGCGCGCACCGCAAGCGACTGGAAGCAGGTTTGCCGATCGCCGACCTTACCGCCTCGAATCCCACGCGCTGCGGCTTCTCTTACCCGGCCGATCTGCTCCAGGCGCTAGCCGACCCAAGGTCGCTTGACTACGATCCGCAGCCGTTGGGAATGCTTCAAGCCCGTGAGGCTGTCTGCGGTTACTACGCCGCGCACAAAGTTCAAGTTGTACCTGAACAAATCATCCTGACCACCAGCACCAGTGAGGCCTACAGCTATCTCTTCCGGCTCCTCTCCGACCCGGGCGATGAAATCATTGCCCTCGAGCCGGGCTACCCTCTCTTTGATTTCCTGGCTGGCCTCGACGACGTGAAGTTGGGCGTTGCGCCGCTTGTCTACGACGAAGGATGGCAGATCGAGTTTGAAGGCCTGGAGCGCGCGATCACCGAAAGGA
>JASHVU010000265.1 GCA_030044455.1 Acidobacteriaceae bacterium
ACGCTATACCCAAAGCATACAGCCCGGCGCCCACGTCGTCGAAGACAATGCCCCACCCTGCGGGAAGCCGCTCGATGCGGCGCACGGGGAAAGGCTTGGTGACGTCGATCAACCGAAAGAGAATGAGCGCGATGAGTGCGTGCGCCCAGTCGGGCGGGCAAAAAAGCAGAGCAATCCACTGGCCGGCAACTTCATCGATGACCACGAAGTTGGGGTCGATGCGCCCGGCCTCTCGCTCAGCGATGGTAGCCGCGGGGACACCCAGAAAGATGACCGCTGCAATGCCCGCGAGCGTGGCGATGAGCAGGGTCTGCGGCGAAGGATGCGCGCCCAATGCAAACGCCGCCCATATGAGCGCTGCTGCGAACGATGCCCAAGTTCCAGGAGCGGGCCTGATGTAGCCGATGCCGAGGAAAGTGGCAATAGCGGTTGCCCAGAGGGTTTTCTTCGAGGAACTGGCTTGCGTTTGGCTCGGGCTCATTTCACAATCCGATCGTCACAGCGGGTTCTTCCCCGCGGGGTATGGTGTAAATCCTGGTCCAAAAATGAACGAGCCAGGCAGAGATCCAAAGAATGATCGCCATCCTATCGAAAATGCAAGCGAGTAAAAGCCCCAGGTAATGGATGAAGCTTCCCGCAAAGCTTCCGGTATTTAACTGAAACAAGGCCAGCGAATATGCAGGGCCGAGCGCCCACAGACAAAATGCCGCCAGTCTGAACGAAGCAACCGCGAAGACGAAGAGCGGGAAGGCAAGCAATGGAGCGATGGGTACAAAGAAGTAGGCTACTGGGAACTTGGGTCGTGGGAAACCTCCCCATGCGAATGCCATGAGACCCATGAATGAGGCGTAGAGGCTAAGCAGTCCGGCAAGGATTAATGCGCCGATGAAGTGCCACCTCGGGTCAGCTTTCATTTGACCCTCCGCTGCGTTTCGAGCTGGGGTTGCCGAGATCTTCAAGCACTTCGGGATCGAGGATGGGCGAGCTGATCTGGTAAACGCCGGAGGCCCACTTGCCGAGGTCGATCTTGCGGCAGCGGTCGCTGCAAAAAGGGAAATCCTCGTCCTCAATCCGGACGAGCATCCCGCAGGTGGGGCAGTGGAGAAGCTTTGCTTTTTTCTTTTTGGACGCCATCTGTTGCGCAGCCTCTGCGCGGCGCAGTCATAGATTATGGTAGCGCGGCGAGGGCGGTATGGCGTAACTGGCCGATGCGACGCCCTGCGTATGCAACCGGCAAGGATGCCGGCTCGAATACAATTTCTCTTTCGGGCATAAGGATGGAGGGGCTCTTGCGGCGATTGAATTGTTCAATATTGATTGGGTTAGCAGTAAGTGCAGCGGGGTTGGCTGGAGTGTCCGGCGTTGTCAGGGCGCAAAGTGCGGAGCGGCCGCCGGCGGTTCCGCTGATTGCGCACGACCCCTACTTCAGCGTGTGGTCAATGGCTGACCGGCTGACCGATGAAGACACCAGGCACTGGACGGGTACGCCGCAGCCCATTGCCGGTCTGGCGCGGATTGATGGCAAAGTTTATCGCTTCATGGGCGCCGAGCCGCGAGAAGTTCCGGCGATGGAGCAGACCAGTTTGACGGTCACTCCAACGCGCAGCGTGTATGCGTTTACGGCCGGCGGAGTTAATCTTGCCGTCACCTTCTTCTCGCCCGCATTTCCTTCGGATCTCGACTTGCTGTCGCGGCCGGTCACCTATCTGTCTTTCGCGGCATGGGGCGACGGGCAGCACCAGGTCAGCCTGCTGGTGGATGTGAATCCGGTGATTGCCGTGAATACACCTGATGAGCAGGTGACGTGGGGCCGCGGACGAGCGCAGGGGCTGACCGTATTGAGCGTGGGCTCGCGCGATCAACAGGTGCTCAATCGCCCCGGCGACAACCTGCGCATCGACTGGGGATATTTCAGGCTCGCAGTTCCCGATGCGGCGCAGGCGCAATTCGCTGAGACAGAAAGCGCGATGCGGCAGTTTGTGTTGACCGGTGAAATACCCGATGCCGACGATCTCGACATGCCGCTGATGCCGCGCGATCATGCGGCGCACCTGGCGGTCGAACTGCCACTGGGTTCGGTCGGCTCAACGCCGGTGAAGCGGCATCTGCTGCTCGCCTATACCCAGGAGTATTCCATTGAGTTTCTGGAGCGAAAGCTCAGGCCGTATTGGCAGCGCAACAACGAGACCGTTGAGCAGATGCTGGGCGAAGCCGAGGCGCAGTACCCGGCGCTCGTTACGCGGGGCCAGAAGTTCGATGCGGATTTGACTGCCGATCTGACCAAGGCCGGTGGCGAGGAGTACGCGCAACTGGCCGTGCTGGCCTACCGGCAGACCATTGCCGCGCATGAGTTGGCTGCCGACCTGGACGGCACGCCCATGCTGTTCCCTAAGGAGAATTACTCCAACGGCTGCATCTCGACCGTGGATGTGATCTATCCTTCCGCGCCGTTCTTCCTGTTCTTCAATCCTGCGCTGGTGCAGGCGCTCATGAAGCCGGCGATGGAATACGCCGCGCTGCCGCGATGGAAGTGGCCGTTTGCGCCGCACGATTTGGGCACGTATCCATTAGCTGATGGGCAAGTATATGGCGGCGGCGAAAAGACTGAAGAGGATCAGATGCCGGTGGAGGAGAGCGGAAACCTGTTGATTCTTGCCGATGCGCTGGGACGAGAAGAAGGGAACTGGGATTTTCAACGTGCGTACTGGCCGCAGTTCACGGCGTGGGCCGAGTATCTGCGCGATAAAGGGCTTGATCCGGCAAACCAGCTTTCGACCGACGACTTTGCGGGCCACCTGGCGCACAATGCAAATCTGTCGGTAAAGGCGATTGAGGCACTGGCTGCCTATGGTCAAATGGCGCAGGCGCTGGGTAAATCGGATGTGGCCGAGGAGTATGGATCTCTTGCGCAGGGGATGGCTCAAAAATGGCAGGCGTTGGCGATCGATGGCGACAACGGAGCGGCCGACCACTTTAAGCTCGCCTTTGATAAGCCCGGCACATGGAGCCAGAAGTACAACCTGGTGTGGGATCAGCTTCTGAAGCTGGG
>JASHVU010000266.1 GCA_030044455.1 Acidobacteriaceae bacterium
TGGATCGTCGAGCGCGACTACGAAGAACTCAAGCAGAAACTCGGGCTCGGTCATTAAGAAGCACGAGGCTGGCGCGGATTTGACCATCATCCACATTTTGTATCACCGCCTATGGATTTCTTGTGGCTGAACGGAGCCGCTTTTCCCCCCTCGGCTCGCGTCAGGGAGCGGCGAGCTTGGGAAGAAACGGAAAGGACACGGTAACTCAGAAAATGCCGTAGTCAAACCAGAAGATCAGAGGCCGGGTTCTTCCCGGCCATTTTGTTTTCGTCCGTCTCGCGCCGCGAACCTGGTGTCTTGGATTGCCTGTTATGCCATTCAGAGTTATGCTATTTAGCGTAACTCTGAATGGCGTAATTCTTCCACTTGCGCTTTATCCTGTTTGGCGTTACGCTGTTTAGCGTATGAATGAAGTGCCCAACCCCTTTGTCTTCGGCGAAATCATCGACGACGACAACTTTGTCAACCGGAAGGACGAACTCGGCCGCCTCGTTCGCGACCTCGCCGACGGCCAGAAGGTCTTTCTGCTGTCCCCGCGGCGCTTCGGCAAGAGCTCCCTGGTTTCGGTCGCCATGCTCAAGCTCAAGAAACGCCACATTCATACCGTCAGCCTGACTGTGAGCAGCTACTCCAGCTACACGCAGTTTCTTGAGAAATTCGTCGAGAAAGTACTGCGCGCCGCGGGCCCATGGGATCGCGTAAAACACTGGGTCGCCAAATTCGGCCGCGCGGTAAAACCGGAGATCAATTACGACATGGTCACCGGCGAGGTAAGTGTGTCGCTCAGCCGAGGATCCACTTTCGATCCCGCGCCCGTCGCACCCGAGGTCTTTGCCTTGCCTGGAGACCTGACCAGGAACGGCGGATTTCGTATGGCCATCTGCCTCGACGAATTTCAGCAGGTCTCGCAATTCAACGGCGGTTCGGTCGAGAACGCGCTCCGCAACCAGGTTCAGGAACAGAGGGAAGTTGGATATGTTTTTGCGGGCTCCCAGCCTTCTCTGATGCAGGAGATGCTTTCCTCGCGCAGACCCTTTCATAAGGCCGGTCCGCAGATGTTTCTGGACAAAATCGACGCCGGCGACTGGAAGGAGTTTATCTGCCGCCAATTCAGAAAGCGGGGCCGGACTCTTGAAGGCGGGGGTATGGAGGCACTGCTCAAAGCCGCGGACCTGATCCCTTACGACGTGCAGCGCATTGCGCACGAGCTATGGGACTACGCTGAGCTAAGAAACAAGCGGCAGCTTGACGCCTCGGATGTACAAGCGGTCATCGACACCCTTGTAACAGGCCAATCCACCTACTACGAGACCCTCTGGGACCAGCTCTCAGCGCGCCAGCGTGCGACGCTACAGGCATTCGCATTTCGTGGCGTCGCCAATATCTACTCGCAGGAGAATCGTGAGCAATACCGCCTCGGTCCGGCTTCTTCTGTCCAGAAGGCTCTTCAATCGCTTGACTCGCGCGATGTCCTCGACCGGTACCGGGGCAATTACTTTTTTCTCGACCCCCTATTTCCTTACTGGATCAGGAAAAGAGGCGCGTAGGAGGTTTCTCTGGGAAGCGCATTTCATCCAGTTCCATCGCGTTTCAAAACTGTCCATTTCAAGACAGCGCACTCCGACGCCAACAGATTCGTATTCCCGAAATACTGAGCAGTTGATAACCAATCCTGGGGCACGACCGTTATTTCATTGGAACCATCCGCAGCAAAATCGCGTACCAAGAACCGAGCCCGCGCCCGAAGGCAATCCAGAGCAAAAGAGGCCATTTATGTTCACCGATGTGAAGTACGCCCTCCGCCAATTGCGCAAATCACCGGGGTTCACCATCACCGCGCTGGTCACGCTCGCGCTCGGCATCGGCGCCAACGCCGTGGTCTTCAGCGTCTTGAATGCGCTCATTCTGCGGCCAGTAAACGTGCCCAACGGCGAAAACCTCTTTATGGTGCAGCGTGCAAAGTACCCTTCGCAGTCGTATCTTGACTACGTCGACCTGCGCGACCGCAACCACACCTTCTCCGTCCTCTCGCTCGTAGACATTATGGGCGCGGTGGGAGTGAAAGAGGGCAACAACTCCTCAACTGCATGGCCTTACCTGGTGAGCGGAAATTACTTCGACGGTCTCGGCATCCAGCCCGCGCTCGGCCGCTTGTTTCACGCCTCTGACGAAAAAGGAAAAAACAGCGCGCCCTACGTTGTGCTCACCTACGACTATTGGCGCAGCCATTTTGGCGCCGACCGCAGCGTAATCGGCCGCGTGATCGAGCTCAACAAGCATCCCTTCACCATCATCGGCGTGGCGCCGCGCGGCTTCCGCGGCACCGAGATCTTTTTTGCACCCGCATTCTTCGTTCCAATCATGGAGTGGCCAATTCTCGAGGGCAGCGACCAGCTTCAATATCGTGGCGATCACTCAGCGTGGGCCATCGGCCGGCTTAGGCCCGGCATCACGCCGGCTCAGGCCACGGCTGACCTGAACGGAATCGGCAACTGGCTTTCCAAGACTTATCCAGGCGACGATGAAGGCATTACATTCTCGCTAGCTCGCCCAGGCCTGCTGGGTGATATGCTCGGCGGCCCTGCCCGGGCATTCATGGCCGGCCTCATGTTGCTCGCCGGCCTTATTCTGCTGGCTGCATGCGCCAATCTCGGCAGCCTCTTTGCCGCACGCGCCTCGGATCGCGCAAAAGAAATCGCGTTGCGGCTCGCGCTCGGTTCGCGCCGCAAACTCATTCTTCGCCAGCTACTCACTGAAGCAGTGCTACTTTCTCTTGCCGGGGGAGTCATTGGAGTCGCCGGAGGGGTCGTGGTTCTGCGCGCTCTCAGCGCCTGGCAGCCGATTCCCTCCGTTCCCATCAATGTGCCCGTCAATCCTGACCTGCGCACCTATCTCGTCGCGCTCGCGATGGCTCTGGTCAGCGGCCTGCTCTTCGGCATGGTGCCGGTGCGCCAGGTGCTGCGCGCCGATCCATGGCAAATCATCCGCACCGGCATGGCCGACTCCACGATGCGCCGCTTCACCCTTCGCGATCTGCTCCTCATCACGCAAATCGCCATCTGCGCCGTGCTCATCACCTCTTCGCTGGTCGCGGTTCGGGGACTGGCGCGCTCCCTCCACAGCAATTACGGATTTCAGCCGCAGAATGCAATGGTGGTTGAGACCGACCTGCAGATGGCCGGCTACTCCGGCGACGGCGACGCCCAGATGCAGCGGCGAATGATGAATGCCATCGGCGCAATTCCAGGCGTCTCTTCGGTGGGCTTCATCAACCAGATTCCGCTCGGCCTTGGCGGCGGCGATTCTTTCGTCTACACCGATGCCACCACCGACTACCGCCCCACCAACATGGCCGCCGATGCCATGGACTACAACATCTCACCCGGTTACCTTGCCGCAGCCCAAACCCGCCTGATCGCGGGCCGCGATATAAGCTTTGATGACAAGAAAGACGCGCCCATCGTCGCGCTCATCAACCGCACCTTTGCCGTAAAGGTCTTCGGCTCGGTTGAAAAGGCGATAGGTGGGCATTTCAAGTTCTGGGGCGGCAACCGGGCACAGGTTGTCGGCATTGTCGAAGACGGCAAGTATCGCACCATGACAGAAGACCAACAGCCGGCCATGTTCTTCTCGTTCCAGCAGCACACCGAAAGCGGCACGTGGATTGTGGTTCGCTCCCAGCGCGATCCGTCCGAAATGACAGCGGCGATCGAACGCGCGATGCACGGCCTCGATTCCTCGATCCCTGTAAAGATCACCACCTGGTCTCAGCAAATGGATACCGCCCTCTTCGCCGCGCGCGTCGCTTCGGTTGCGCTCGGCGCGCTGGGCCTGCTCGGCGCCATGCTGGCGGTAACCGGCGTATTCGGCATGGCATCTTACGTAGTCTCAAAGCGTCTGCGCGAACTGGGAATTCGCATCGCTCTCGGTGCAGGCCGTCGCGAGGTTCTCGGCGCCTCGCTCGGCCGCGCCTTCCGGTTGCTGGCCGCCGGCTCAGCCGCTGGAATCGCTCTTGGGCTGTTCGCTACTCGCATTCTCTCTTTCATCGTCTACCAGGCCACTCCCAAAGATCCCTTCGTCCTGGGCGGCGTTTGCGCAAGCATGCTTCTGCTCGGCCTCGTCGCGTCATGGATCCCCGCTCGCCGCGCCCTCGCCGTCGACCCGCTGGTCCTGCTGCGCGAGCAGTAGCGCCAAGCGTGAAACAGCGGTCGGCATGGAGATGCGTGCCCCAGGTCCCGATTTTGGGACCTGGGATGCCACGAATCGCAACTTGGAGCTGACATCCCAACCTCGCGGGGCCGTCCGATTTCGCAGAAGGCGATTCGAGTTAGTGCCTGCAATCACTTTCAATTCAGGCTTCGCAACGATTCGCTGAGCCTGTCGGCTCTCGATTGTATTCTTGTTCCAGCAGTAACCCTGTTCGAACGCCGCTTGCAGACCCGTAAAAAATGAGGCCGCTACAAAGTATCGCCAAGTTGCTCGTGTTTGGTAGCCTGATCGCTGGCACTGCGGCTGCTCAGGATTTGGTCAAAGAAGCTGATCTCCCCCAGGCAACTCAGATCCTCGACGGTGCGCCGCGGAAGAATGATTTGCCTTGTTCGATTCAGTTCTCAGACAATCTGCGCCTGGATCTCCTCTTTCGCTATACAGCCGGATTCGCGGTCAATTGCCGGCTTGGAGAGAAAATCCCGCCGGGCACAGATTTGATCGCCTATTTAAGAGTCACGCCCCGGCTCGGCAAGCCGGTGCTCATGACGGAGCGCTTCGACGTTCCGCCGGCTCAGCAGCGGGACCCGGCAGGGCTCCTCGCTGCGCCGTCTCAGTTGGAGGTCACAGCCAGCGGGGGATTTGCGGCGGGGCCCGGTGAGTATTCGGTTGAGGTCGTGCTGACCGACCAGCAAGGACATACATGCCGCAAACAAAAAAGTCTGAAGCCAGAGGTTAACCGAGGAGCCAGGAAGGTGCCTTTTGCGCTTCAGCCCGGCGCGGTTGCCCCTCTCATGAATATCAGGTGGAACGGCACAATTGCAGGCAATGGGCCGCGCCTCACAGTCTTCCTCAACGCTTACGGCCAAAATGGCAGCGCTTACCTTCACGCGTTGGACCGGGCCGCCCTCATGCAATCCCTTTTCACTTTACTCACTCAACTTCCCTGCAAATCACTAAAGCTGATTGCTTTCGATCTCGAAGGGCAGCGTCCAATTTTGAGCCAGGAACCGTTCGATGCACGCGGCTTCATGGCGCTTGAAAGGTTATTGAAGCGGGTGGACTTTTCAACCATCTCCTATCGTGCTCTCCAGAATGGCGCCTGGAGCAGATTCCTGGCGGATCAGGTGCGGTCGGAGTTGGCATCGAAGCAGCCTGCGGATGACATCATCTTCCTCGGCGCCTGGGGAAGTCATGTGTGGGAGAAAGTGCCGCAAGAAACAATCCACAGAATTGAGATGGGCAATACGCACGTCTTCTATTTCGAATTATTTCCCTATGCAGCCGGCACACCGGACGGAATTGCGCAATTGACCAGGGATCTGCACGGGACAGTATTTGCCATTGACTCGCCAGATGATTTCGCGCAGGCGATCAAAAAAATGTCGAACCGCACGGCTTCGTCCTCGATTCCATAATTCTCACCGGCGGCCGAGTTCGCCCCGTTTGCCCCCACCCTCCTCAAAATGTCATCCTCAATTCATGCACTTTAAGAACCTCATATCCACCGCAATCCTCCTCCTCGCCTGCTCGCTCCCCGCCCTCGCGCAGGACAAAGGCTTATGGAGCCCAGCGAGTTCGTCCGCCAAAGCCATCACCGGTGATATCTCCATCGCCGACGCCCGCGTCACCATCGACTTTTACAACTTCCCCATCGGCCAGATTCGAGTTCTGCAGCCTGCTGAGGCCAGCGCCCTATTCGATGCCGACGTCAACGCCCCTGGCGGCGGAAGCCTTTACCGTTTGAGCGTTGCCGCCGACCGCCGTTTCCTGCACAAAAACACCCTCTGCGGCAGCGATGACGTGCAATGGATGGTTACCTGGGTTCAGGGCCGCACCCTCAGCGTGGCTTTCTTCTCCGGCGCCAACCCTCCCGTCTTCACCATGGACGCCCTTGCCAACACCACCGACCGCTGCGGAACGTTCCTCTATTCGCGCTGACCCTCGCGCACTTTCCCGATTCTCCGCGCCTTGCTAAGATAGAAGAGTCATTGTGGGGCTGTAGCTCAGCTGGGAGAGCGCCTCGTTCGCAACGAGGAGGCCAGCGGTTCGATCCCGCTCAGCTCCACCAAATCCCTCCCAATTCATTCCAGTCAAAAGGCCCTTTGTCACCGCGCCGGTTCAGGATTCCACCTGCGGGCTCCCGCATCGTTAAATGTAGGGCAGACCATCGCGGCTGGTTCGGCGCGTTGCGCCGAACCAGGTGTGCACTTTGCCTTCTGAACATGTATTTGAATGACTTTTGGCGCGACTCACATTCAATTCGAGATCGAGAGGGCTCTAAGCTCAACTCAGATGCAGACGGACGAGTCGGGCAGATTAAACTTCGGGAAATCTATTTGGCAAGACCGACGCGTCGGAGCAGATCGTTAAAGCGCGGGTCGGAGCGCAAAGGATCAAGGCAGGGATCGATCTTAAGATAAACGAATCCGACATCGTGTGCCTTAAATGCTTCTTCCAGCCATTTGAACGCTTCCTCCTTTTCACCGAGTCCGGTATAGACTAGCGCGATCTCATATCTTCCAACGCCGTTTTCCAGCACGTGCTCCTGCAGTTTTGATATCGTCCTTCGAGCCGCGGCCACTTGGCCGGCTCGGGCATAGGCATTGCCCAAATGACCCAGAGAGTCCGGACCATCGCCGGACTTCAGGAATTCGGCGATGGACTCTGCGTACATCCCTTTTTCCGCGTATACGTCGCCCAGCAGAAAGCTCCAATCGGCCGGCGTGATGTCCAGTGCGCGAACTGTCCGGGTAAGCGGAAGTACCTGGTCATACTGACGGAGAAAGTAATAGAGGAACCCTTCATAATGAACCGACCGGCCGGAAACAGGATCGAGGTCCACGCCTCGCTTCACCTCTTCAATCGCCTTCTGCTGCTGGCCCGTGCGCACCAGGTAGAACGCATATTTTTGGTGGATGGCTGCGGAATTTGGATTAAGTTCAAGCGCGCGGCGGAACTCCGTTTCTGCGGTCGCCCAGTCCCAGTCCAGGGTCATGGCTGCATTGGCGAGCTCGGCATGGCCTTCGGGAAGCGATTCGTCCAACTCTATCGCCTTGATTGCTTCTGATTTCTGCCTGGAAAAGGCTTCGTGATATGCCATCTGGCCAGACTCGCCCATCCTTCCATACCAGTAAGCCAATGCAGCATGGGCCTGCGCATAGTTTGGATTCTTTTCGAGCGCCTTATTGAAATACATCACCGCGCTCTTATAGTTGTCGGCGTCCAATTGCAACATTCCATGCAGATACAAATCCTGGGCTTCGGGGTCGATAGGGCGGCTGCGGGCGAGCCGTGCCTGCTCCTGGGGCGTGACATTGATGCTGATCTGATCTGCAATTGCCTGCGCCACTTCTCCTTGCAGAGCCAAAACGCTGGTAATGTCGCGGACATAGGTGTGGGCCCAGATCTGGCGGTCGGTTCTTGCATCGATCAGTTGAGCGCTGATTCGCACCTCGCTGCCCTCGCGCTGCACACCTCCCTCGACAACTCCATCCACAGATAACTCATGAGCGATATCAGGCAGCTTCTTTTTCGTGCCTTTGTAACTCATTGCCGAAGTCAGGGAGATGACCCGGAGCGTAGAAACCTGGCCCAGATCGTTGATCAGCTCTTCCGTCATCCCGTCGGCGAAATACTCCTGCCCCGGATCGCCGGACAGATTTTTGAGAGGAAGAATAGCGATGGAGCGAATCCCCGAGTGAGCATGGGAATTCACATACCAATATCTGAAGCCGAAATAGCCGATCAACGCGATGGCGGCCAGCCCAATTGCAACGCTAGACCAGGCGCGGGGCGTGAGGCGGAGTCCCCGCGACGGTGGAGGAGGTAACACAACGATTGGCAAAACAGGCTTCTCAACCCCGGGCGTTGCCGGCAGCGCAATGGATTGCCCCGCGGTGGATAAAGGCACCGCGCGAGGCTGCGGCTGAGGCGTGAACTCCGGAGATTCGAAGATGAATCGAGCTACATACGATCCGCTGGGCAGTTCGATCCGTACGGCCAGTTTTCGATCCGATTCAAAGTAGTGCTGCGCCAGCTTCTTTCGTACTTCATTTGCTTTGACGCGGACAACAGCATCGCTTCCCGTGTCGTAATCGATGGGGCGACCGAACATCTCCGCCCCGATCATTCGCTCCCGTAAACTATCAACCTTTCCTTCCAGAGTGCGCTCAACAATCAGTTGCAGGAAGTCCTGGGACCGTTCGCTGTTCGCGAATTCATGGCTCGCTTTCAGCTCTTTCAGATGCAGACGCACTAAAGCGATTTGCTCGGGACTGAGGAAGTTCGCTTTCAATGTTGCGTCAGTTGCTGACATTGCGCGCCTATTTCCTATGGTTTCCAACTATAACATCCAATGAACAAACGTGGCCTGAGAGGGAGAGAAACGGGGATCACTTGTATAGATAAACGTTTTAGATACAACAACCTATCTCAAGATACGTGTCAGCAAACCGTTACGAACGTTGCACATTGTTATCGGTAGTGCTCCAATGTGGGGCGGTTAACCGCTGGCAAGACGACTGCTCTGGGGAAAACGCTTACTCGCTTGCCGGATTTCACATCGGGTTCCTCTCACCCCGGCTAACGAAGTGTCGTATCGAGAGAGCTCGGGAGTTGCCTTACCAATCAAGCAGCCGTGCCGGGTAATCCGGAAGAGATTTCCCCATTCTGCAGGCGAATCAAAAGTGACGACCGGAGAGTGATTCAACACGAACCGGCTTTTTAGAGCGCAAGTACTTCCGCCGATGTGTCAAACCTCGAGCAGTTGGGATCACCCACGTCGAAGACACGAAGCGGAAGCAAGTGAGACAGAAAGTCAACTAACCGTTTGCTCAGGAGGCAGACAATGAATCGACTCGCGAGCCAGATTCACCTTGCAAAGCTATCCGTGGCGAAGAGGCCGACATGGAGGTGTCTGATGGTCGGCTTTGCATCGATTGCCATGCTCGTGGCACTCGCGCCGGGAGCATGGGGTCAGGACAACGCAACCATCAACGGTACGGTCGCGGACTCCACGGGAGCGGTAGTCCCCAGCGCCACAATAACCCTCACCAACCCGGCCACTGGCCAGGTGAGAACAGAAATCTCAAACGCCGCAGGCACCTACCGCTTTGCCAACGTGGGCATCGGTACTTACACCCTGGCAGCGTTAGGCTCGGGCTTTGAGAAATACACGCAGACGGGCATCGTTATCCACCCGGCGCAATCGCTGGAAGTGAACATTCAGCTCGCGGTCGGGAGCCAGACTCAAACCGTGACCGTGGCGGCGGACGCCTTGCAGGTTCAAACCGAGACCAGCGAACTCAGCACGCTGATCAGCGGTCAGCAGGTTCAGCAACTTGCGACCAATGGCCGCAATGTTACCTCGCTGGCGGCTCTGGGCCTTGGAGTCTCCAACAACCTGCCGCCGTTTGGCGGCGTGAATGCCCTCACATCTGCCAACGGGATTGAATTCAATGGAACCCGCTCGACGCACAATATCTATCTTCTCGACGGCGCCGAACAGAACGATCGCGGCTGCGGCGGCTGCTTTATGAACCTGCCTTCGCAGGATGCACTCGCCGAATTCCAGACCTTGGACAGCAACTACAGTCCCGACTATGGAATCGGCTCCGGTGGAACCATCGTCATGGTGCTCAAATCGGGCACCCACCGGTTCCACGGAGAGGTTTATGAGTTCAATCGCAACACCGCCTATGACGCGTCTGACTACTTCAGCAGATCGACGCCCGAATTCAAGTTGAACCTCCCTGGCGGCAACATTGGCGGGCCGATTTGGATACCTCACGTGTATAACGAGAACCGCAACCGGACGTTCTTCTTCTGGAATGAAGAATGGCGGAGGCTGATCCAGGGCAGTTCGCCTTCGGTGTCGAATGCCATTCTGAA
>JASHVU010000267.1 GCA_030044455.1 Acidobacteriaceae bacterium
GGAAGGTTCTCGATAACCCAGCCAAAGCCGCCAGTTCTAGTTTGCACAGCCACATTAGCAAGTTCGCCGCGAGCGTTGAGCAGAGACGTTTCCCCATTCTCATTCGGAGAAGTAACAACCAAAGCGCTAACACGGCTGGTTGTCATGCTCCTGCCAAATTGCAACTCCTCATTCAGTTGTACAGGTACGACGGCCCCTGGTTTCAAATAAACAGGGATCGTGTCCAATGGTGCGTCAACTTTCAGTGTGGCTGGTCCGGAAACGGTTTTACCATCCCAAAGGCTCGTCCAAACACCGGATGGAAACAAAATCGTCCTGAAAGTATCTTCGTTAACCAGGGGCGCTACCAGTAGGTCCGGTCCAAACATGTATTGATCTGGGACGACAGCCAGTTTCCGTTCATTCGGAAAGGCCACCGGCATGGACCGCATGATAGGAGTGCCAGTCTCATGGGCAATTGCCGCAGCATTGTAAATGTAGTTCAATATGTTCTCTCGCGTCCACGCGAGAAACTTATAGTTTGTGACCGCTTCTTCACCATAGAACCACGGCTCACGCGGCGCCGTGCCGTGGGGGCGCATCAAGGGACTAAAGCATCCAAATTGGAACCAGCGCATATACACTGACGGTTGAGGAAATCCGAAGTAACCGCCAAGGTCGCTGCCCCAGTTGGAATAACCACAGGCACACAAGTTCAATGCGCCAGTCAACACGTGTTTAAGCCCATTAAAGTTGGCTGGATGATCGCCCGCAAATTGACCGACCCATTTTTGAGTACCCGGCGCCGCCCCCCTGCCAAATAAGATAAAGTCGTTCCCGCGTTTCTCCTGAAAGACCTCACTGACAGTTCGTTGGTAGTCGTAGTAGTAGAAATTGTGCATCTCGGCCCCGCGTTGTCCGTCGTAAAACGTGGCCTCATCCGGCACCATATCACCGAAATCCACCATGCTTCCTGCCTCACCAAGATCCAAGGCCTGCCGCAACGCCCGCCGGCAAAGCTCCAGAGCGCTCGGGTTTGTGAAATCTATGTAACCAAGAGCACGAGTCTGGGCTTCACTTTCGCAACGCAGAACTGGAAGTTGATCGTGTTCCAGTTCAGGCAAGAGCGACTCCTGCTCCGATAGGCCAACCTCGGGATAAAAGTAGCCCAACACCCTGACTCCTCGCGCTGCCATGAATTGGTTCAAAGCGGGAGAAAGGGCGGAGGGGCCCTCGGCATAGATTGCTGAATGAGGGATGTCCAACTCCGCAAATCGATTGACAACATGCTGCTCTTCTGCGACCGCATCGTGCATCGGACCGCCCTCCCAGGCTTCGCCACCCCTGCCCATCCACGGTTCAAATACCCATTTCGGCGGAAGCGGAACCCTGCCGGTCAGAGCTGTATAAGATTGCAATGTCTTCTCGGGCGCGCCAAACCAGAAGTAATAGTCGAATACCGGACCTAGCTGCGTGAGACGGTATTGGCCTGGGTCCGTCTTTCCAATGTCCGCCCTTAAGCGATAGGATGAGTTATCGAAAACCATATAGGCCTTAGAACTGTGAAAGATTGGCAAGGCCTTGTAAGTCGTATTTGCCAAACCCTCACCGTTGCCAACCCAGTCATCCGTTCCCCAAAGAGTTAGCACACTGCCATTGTGATTGAACCGATCATACTTCTCTCCAAAACCATAAATTGCCTCATCTGGAGCAAGACGATTTTTGAAATCTATCGCCAATATTTCGCCATCCGGGCCAAACCGGAAAGCTAGATCACCGGCGCCGATTTCCGTCACTCTATTTCCGGAGGCGTCATAGAAAGAAACCGAAAACGGT
This sequence comes from Acidobacteriaceae bacterium, assembly GCA_030044455.1. Classification (GTDB taxonomy): domain Bacteria; phylum Acidobacteriota; class Terriglobia; order Terriglobales; family Acidobacteriaceae; genus Telmatobacter. The sequence continues at coordinate 1,816 of JASHVU010000267.1, forward strand.
CTTCGGCTGATAACAACCTTGGCATCCGCGGTTTCGATGGAACAAGAGCTTGAGGTCTGGGTGGCTTGTATTGGCTGCAAACCATCCGGCCTCCAGTATCCTTCATCACTGCCGTGAATTCTTATGCCGCCCGTCGATGGCAGGGCTAAACGCAGATCAACTTTATGGCCACCAGCCGTGCACTGCATTAACAGCGTCTTACCCTGCACTTCCAGGTAATCCGCACTTGTAATCGGCTTCCATTCCTCATTCAGAAGATTGCCGGGTGAGCCGTCGGCATACCACCACCTGGACAACTTATCGAGTTGGCTCAAATAAGCGTCCAATAATTGGCACGCCTGTCCCAATTTGTTCTTTTGAAGAGCAGCATTCACTTTTTGCCGAATAAGCGCCACGGTCATGTCATTCTTCAGAATGCCCCACGCCCTGGGGTACGGCACGAAGCCCTCTTGGGTCATCAGGTCAATCCAACATTGCGTGAGATAAAGCCGCTGCGCCAGGTTTGCTTTATCAGTAGGAGTATCCAATGACGATTCCATTTGCCAGATTTGACGGCATGTTTCGGTGCTCGGATACGTTCTTAGTGCCGGCCTTTGCCAGCGAAGTTTGCCCGATGGTAACTGGCACAGATTGCTTTGAGAATCTCCGACCTGCGCGGAACCGGAAAAGTAAGTTTCAATCAGCAGGTCGACAGGCATAGATTCGTTGATATCAATCGCCACCGGGCTGCTAAACTCGCCATTGCGCCAGCGGGTACGCATCGGCAGAAAACCAAAATCGGACTTCGGCTTTCCGCCCAGCGTCTGCCAAGGTATCTGGAAGAAAGCCAACCACTCATTGGTTCCCCTGGTAACAGTCGCTTCGAACCCTTCTACTTCGCCAACAGATTCGGAAGAACCGCGAGCGACCGCAGAGTCATCTGGAACCGCATCCGTCCTGGAACTCAACCTCCGCTCGCAGCCAAACCTCAGCCCCTGTTGCGTCGCCGCAAACTGGAAATAGGAGGGAACGTCCGCATTGGGTTGAATTAAGAAATCTACTTCATCGGGATTGGGAGGCCAGTTGTTTGCCGCGGAAGGCAAACCATGCAGCGAATGCCAATCCGCAGCTGGCCACAAAGCTGTATTCAAATTGTCATAAGGGAAAGACATGTCGCTTTCCCCGCAACGAAAAACGACAAAGAGCGCGTCGTTATTGTAAGCAACACGACATTCGGTCAGGGTAGCGTGTAGGTCTTCACCGCCGACGCGATAAAAACGATTCAATATAAGAGTATGTTCCCCATCCTCGAGCAGGTTGTCGAGGGAAGGCGCGCTGTTCCAGGGCAACTTGAGGACGACCGCGTTGACTCCCCATGCTGATTGTTCCTCACTTTCCGCTTCTGACAACTTACCCCCGATTGAATGCCTTGCTATGACTGGATGCTGGCCGCCGATCAAGTCCTCCGCATCTAATACCCCTCCATACACTCCTGCAAGTGTGCCAATCCCAATCGCTGACTTCTGTAAAAACGTACGTCTCCGCATTTCCTCTCCTAATTTCAAATTGCACCACATAAGTCAATGCGCTAACATGCCGAAACTTCTTCTATCACAAAGTGCCAAGCTACTAACCCATGGGTGGCGAAAGGAGAGCATTCCATGATGATGATGCGGACGGTGGAGATCACGGATCCAGAGGTCGAAGAATCGGTTGGCTTCGATGCCACATTTCAGAGAACCAGCGCGGCCTCAGATCTATATACCTTCCGAGGTGGCTGCTCGCGGAAAATCCGGCTATAAGAGCAACTCAAACACTTCCCTCTACCTGCGTCCAGTTCGCCCCAATGAAGGTTACTGCCCGGCTTTCAACATAGTGACACTCCCCGCGAATCATCGGCGGCCATCTTCAGAGTGAACCGGTTGACTGAAATAGCAATGAAAGCTGTGACGCCAGGTAATCAATCTCCAACAACCACCTGGGCGAGTTACTGTGAGCGCGAGAGATTGTTTGGGTACAACAATTAAGCCTCACGCCTATGTATTGTTTTTCGAGGCAAGTGCTCGCAATTCGCCTATGGTTTTTTCCGGAAACGCGACCTTCGCTGTAAAGTCCCAACCACGGCGGCTGTCGATCGCGCCTCTGCTGCGCTCAAGATAGTGCCGAAGCTCCTCGAGTCCGTATTGCTGTGCTAATTCTCTCGCTCTAACGCCGGGCCGCTTTGCCCTCAGCACAAACCATTGTTCTAGGCTCATCCACTTGTCTTGAGCCAC
>JASHVU010000268.1 GCA_030044455.1 Acidobacteriaceae bacterium
AGCGCTACCAGTATTGATACCGCGATGGTCCGCATCATTGGCCCGCTCGCTCCACAAATCGATCAGTGCTCACCACTCCTGCACTCTCTTTCACGGTGATCAACCGATCGGCGTGCAAGCCCTTCAGTGTTTCTCGCGCGCCGCTGGGCCACATGATTTCAACGTCCGCTGTCACCGCGCCTCCCAGACCGAAATGCAACCGCCGATCGCTGACGGAAAGATACGAGCTAGCCGCCATCACCGCCTGCGATTGCTTGCGCTCTCCATACAGAACAGTCACCACGGCTCCAATCGCGCTGCGATTCGAGTGCGTTCCTTCGAGCTTGACCTTCAGCCAATGTCCGCCGCCATGGCTATCGTTACGCAGCAGCGAGGGCGGCTCGTTGATGTTCATGATCAGGATATCGATGTCGCCGTCGTTATCGAAGTCGCCGAAGGCCGCACCGCGGCTGGCATGTACCTCGTTGATCGCCGGGCCTGCGCCGTCAAGCATCTCCTCGAACTTGCCGCCTCCCAGGTTGCGGAACAGCACTCGCGGCGTCTTGTGCGGGAATTCGGGATGGACATGCTCCACCTCGGGGAAGGTGCTTCCGGTCACCCAGAAGATGTCGGGCAATCCGTCGTTGTCCAGGTCGATGATGCCGTCGCCCCAGCTCACGTAGCGCGGTTCCACGCCCAGGCCTGCGCGCAGCGTCACGTCTTCAAACTCCAGGTGGCCGGTGTTGCGGTAAAGCGCCGCGGTGTCCTCGGCAAAGTGCGTCTTCAGCACGTCGAGCAAGCCGTCGGTATCGAAGTCGCCAATGGCGATACCCATGCCGGCCTGTTCCCTGCCGTCCTCATTCACAGCCAGCCCCGATTCGAGACCAACTTCGTCGAATATGCCGTCGCCGCGGTTCTTGAACAGCAGGCTAGGCGTCGAATCGCAGGCCAGGTAGATCTCCTGCCAGCCGTCGCCGTCAAGATCGGCTGCCACTGCCGTGAGCCCATACGTCGGCTGCACCGCGCCAACCTTCGACTTCGCGGTAACGTCGGTGAAGGTTCCGTCGCCGTTGTTGTGGTAGAGCATGGGCCGCTCGGGCGTCAGGCCGCGCGGACCGCAGTTCACCGGCACACCCTTGTAATTGCAGGCCGGGTCCTTGCCCGTGATGGGGATCTTGTCGAAGTCGAAGACGACGTAATGCGAGATAAACAGGTCGAGCCGGCCGTCGCGGTCGTAGTCAACCCACGTGCAGCCCGTTCCCCAGCGGTTGCCGGAATGAATCAAGTCCGCAGCCTCGGTCACATCGGTAAAGGTGCCGTTGCCATTGTTGCGGTAGAGATAGTTTTGCGGCCAGGCGCTGACAAAGATGTCGTCGAAGCCGTCGTTGTTGTAGTCGCCCACTGTCACGCCAAAGGCCCAGCCCTGGCGCACCAGGCCGGATTTTGCCGTAACGTCGGTAAACGTGCCGTCGCGGTTGTTCTTGTAGAGGCGATTGGTGGCGCCTGCTACCGGGCCCTCGCGGCGTGTCCCCGAAAGCAGGAAGATGTCGAGCCAGCCGTCGTTGTCATAGTCGAGAAACGCGACCCCACAGCCCATCGACTCGATAATGTAATCCATGCGTTCCGAAGGACCATAAATGACCGGCGCGGTCAACCCGGCTTTGGCGGCAACGTCAGTGAATTTGGCGTGGAAGGGCAAACCGGAAGGCTTGCCGCGCGGCGTCGGCTTGATGCCGCGAGTGGCCATGCCGCCCATCTGCTGGGCCGGCGACATGTGCGCGCCCATGGCTCCCGCGGCGAGAGCAGCTAGAAACTCCCGGCGATTCATACCCTGCCGCACCGCGCTTTCCGGGGCCGCGTCAAATCCCGAAATCGCGTTAGGGTTGCGGGATCGTCGCTCAGCGACATGGCTTCATTTCGTGTTTGCACCTATTGAACTCTCTCCACCGCCGCTTTCAATCGTAACTTGTCAAACGAGATCAGAGCCATCCGGACCACCCGTGGCCTCAGCTGGTCAGGGAGTTTTAGTCTCGAGTGGTCATTGCCCTCCGGCCGTAAACGGTCCATAATTAACGCCATCCCCATGGAGGTCCCCCATGGCCCAAAGAATTCTCCGCCGGACGCCATTGCTGGTTGCGGTTCTTAGCCTTATCCTCCCGGGCATTGCGCAGACTCTAGCTGTGCAGCCGCAGGCTGTGCAACTGAGCGGCGATGCGTCTGAGCCTGCCATGACGCTGAAGACATTCAGCCGTATGGTAACGCTGGAACTGGTGGTGACAGATGCCAAGGGACATCACATTAATAACCTGAAGCCCGAAGATTTCAAGTTATTCGAACAAGGTCAGCCCCAGACAGGCGGAAAGCACGAGCAGAAGATCGCCGAGTTCCGCGAGGTTCGCATGGGCGATCTGCGCAATCCGGTGGCGCCGGAGCCGCAGGTTGCGCCCGGCGTTTATACCAACGCCGTTACCGTCGAGAAAGATCCCGTGCCGGCGACGATTCTGCTGGTCGATGGGCTGAATACCGATGTCCAGTACCAGCCACAGGTGCACATGCAGATGATGCGCATGCTGCGTCAGCTTCCGTCCAACATACCGGTCGCGGTGTTTCTGCTGGGCGACCGGCTCAGGATGCTGCAAAACTTCACGACCGATCCCAGGCTTTTACAGATTGCGCTGACAGATGCGATGAGCACGGCGGGGAGAGGGCTGGCCGACGTCGATCCCCGCGACGATTCGCACGCCGCTTCGAGCGTGATGATGCAAGCCTATGGGCTTAACAATCCCAGCACGGCAGTGAATGGCTCTGCCGGCGGCTCTGCAGGCAGCTCATCAAATAACTCCGCCGGGGCCGCGCAAACGGATGCGGCAAATGATCCCATCGTCGTCTCCATGATCGAATTGGCGCAGGAATTCGATATGAAAGTCTATTCCTCGACCATGGACGAGCGGATTCACAGGACTTTCGACGCGCTCATTTCGCTGGGTCGCAATGTTGCGGGTTATCCCGGACGAAAAAACCTTCTTTGGCTATCGACCACATTCCCGATTGACGTGATCCCCAGGGGCGACGTCCCGTTGGTGCAGTTAGCCGGCATGGATGGAGAGTCGGTGGGAGACATGCCCGGGGTGATCGACCCCTATTCCGGATACCGCAGTTATCTTGAACAGTTGAAGTATCTGGATGGTGTATTGAGCGATGCCAATATCTCGGTGTACCCGGTCAACGTTGCCGGCGTGCAAACTATGGACGCGTTCAAGGCTGAGACGAATCCCCCGAATGTAACCGCGACGGCGATGTCCGATTCAATGAACCGCAACGTACAAACCCGGGCCGGCGAACAAGACACCATGCTCACCATCGCCCAAGGCACCGGAGGGAAAGTGTGCACTGGTGACAACGACCTGGGCGATTGCATTCGAAAAGCGGTTGACGACAGCAGCGATTTTTATGAGATTGCCTACTACCCGGACTCGGCGGACTGGAACGGCGAGTTCAGGAAGATCACCATTAAGACCGGCTTGCATGGCGCACATCTTGCCTACCGCTCGGGATACTTTGCTACCCCCGCCGGCAGCATCGACTCCAAGGTAGAGGCCGTCGAGCTGCAGTCGGACTGCGGCGATTATTTGAATGCAACCGCGATCCCGTTCATGGCGAAGAGCACGCATCCTGAGAGATCGGGCGATCTGAAATTCTCGCTGCTCATCGATTCGGCGGGATTGACGCTCACACCGACCGACGACGGACGCCATCAGCTCAATGTGGCCCTGGCAGCGTGCACATACAACGAGAAGGGATGGCCGCTCCGGTTGATGAACTACCCCGTCAACCTGAAGCTGAGCGCAAGGCAATACAACACGTTGACCTCAACGGGCAAGCTGTTTGACTCAATCTCTATTCCCGGCCCCAGGCCGGCAGCGGTGCGCCTGCTCATCAAAGACATCGCCAGCGGCAAGCTGGGCTCGGTTTACATCAAGACCGACGATCTGGTGGCTGAGTCACCCTCGGCTCACATCATTGAAGCCGCACAAACAAAGCAATAGGTATTGGTGCGGACTTCGTACCAACTGCGCCGTTAAATAAATCGATTTTGACCGCGTAGATGACGCATCCCTGCGCCGCTGCATCGCATCCCATCGACAGTTGCCGACTATATTGCGCGCGTGTTGGGTGTGAGCAATAATGGACCCGAACTGCCAGGAGGCTTCAATGGCACGTCGTAGCTTTCGGTTGATTTCCGCACTCTTGTTCGCAACCAGCTTGACTTTGCCGTCTACCGCTCAGAATTCCACTTCACAATCGCAACCACAATCGGCCGCCAACCAGGCCTCGCAGAATCAAACAGCCCTTCCGGCCTTTACGCTGCGCACCTTCACGCGCATGGTGAATCTCGAGCTAGTGGTCAAGGATGCCAAGGGAAATCACATCCAGGGTCTGAAGGCGAGCGACTTCCAGATTATTGAGCAGTCTCCCGCACGAAGCAAGGATAAGCACGAGCAGAAAATCGCGGAGTTCAGAGAAGTGAACATGGCCACCATGGCGGCTCCAGCCTCGATTGAGACGCAGACACCAGCCGGCGTTTATACCAATGCGCTGGCTATGCAGAAAGATCCGGTGCCGCCGACCATCCTGCTGGTGGATGGCTTGAACACCGACCCGCAGTTCCAGGCGCAGGTGCATACACAGATGACGAAGATGCTGCGGCAGTTGCCGACCAACGTGCCCGTGGCAGTGTTTTTGCTGGGTGACCGGTTGAAGTTGCTGCAGAGCTTTACCTCCGACCCCAAACTATTGCAGGCCGCTCTGAACAAGGCGTACAGCGTCGCCGGAGTAGGATTGGCGACCATGGACCCGCGCGACGATCCGAATTCTGTGAGCGGTGCAGCGGCAGGGCAAGTCGGCCCGGCGAATAATGCGGCGGGCTCTACTGCCGGCGAAGGCGGTGCTGGCGACATTGCGATGGCCGCGATGATCGGGGAAATCGCAAGTTTCGATGAGAGGATATTCGCCGCGACCATGGATGAGAAAGTATTCAGGACCATTAATGCCTTAACTTCGCTCGGGCATAACGTTGCGGGCTATCCGGGACGCAAGAATCTGCTCTGGCTCTCGACTGCGTTTCCTATCAACCTGTACGGAGTGATTGGTTTCGGCTCGGGGTCAGACTCGTTTGCCGAATTCAACAACTATAAGGGACCGCTGCAACAGCTGAGTGCGGTTCTGAACGACGCCAAGGTTGCCGTGTATCCGGTGAATCTGGCAGGAGTACAGACATTGCAGGCGTACCAGGCCGGGGCGCGTCCGTCGGATGTAACACCCAGTGGAATGGCAGGCAACACAACTCGCGACATCCTGATGCAGAACGCCTCAGTGGACACCATGCACGACATCGCCAATGACACCGGGGGCATTGTCTGCACCGGCGACAACGATCTGGGAGACTGCGTTCACAAAGCGGTCGACGACAGCAGCGACTTCTATGAGATTGCCTACTACCCTGATTCCGGCGACTGGAACGGCGACTTCAGGAAAATTACGATCAAGACCGGCCTGAAGGGCGCGCATCTCTCCTATCGCCAGGGGTACTATGCATTTCCTGAGGGCAGCACCGACCCCAAAGTCCAGGAAACGAAGATGCAATCGGACTGCGATGATTATCTTGACGCAACTGCGGTGCCGATTGAAGCCAAGATGCTTCCCTCGGATACACAGGGACAACTCAAGTTCTCCGTTCTGATTGACGCGTCGGCGTTGACCGTCCCGCCAACCGCCGATGGCAATCATCAACTGAAGCTCGATATCGCGGTGTGCACCTACAATGAAAAAGATTGGCCGCTCAAGCTGATGAATTATCCCGTCAATCTGACGCTGGACGCAAAGAAATATGAAACGATGACCACGACCGGTAAATTGGCGGATACGATCAACATTCCCGGCCCAGAGCCTGCTGCGATACGGCTGCTGGTGAGAGACGTCTCAACCGGCAAGCTGGGCTCGGTCTACATCAAGACCGGAGGCCTTGTCGCGAGCGTTCCGAATCCAAGTGAACAAAGCGACGATTCTAACGCGGTAGTGCAGCAGTAGCAGAGCGCACTACCGCGTAAGGCATCCAGCCGCATGTGAGCCAACGCAATCGAATTCGATCTACCTGGTTTGTTGTTGTTGCGTTGGGTAGGTTGCCGCCGAAAACACGGGGAACAGACGATTGACGTCAGGATTGCCCTTCGCAAAATCATCCGGATAGTAGGCCAGGTGCAGAATCCCTTCATCCTGCAGCAGGTGCATCTGCTTCGCCAGGAGGCTGGTGGGGATGGCCTGATTCTTTCGCCAGTCCACGGTCTGCAGTTCAAAGACAGTCTGTTCCGCTCCCTCCGGCGTTGCTTCCACTTCGCGAACCAGGCGCATCAACCATTTTTCCCCTGACGGTGCGTTCTCCATTTGCGGCATCGCCATCAGCGCAGTCACGTTGTAGCTGGCCAGAAACGCCGGCAGCGACTGCGCAAACCATGTCTCAGCCTTGGGATCGAGAACCGGCTCTGCGAAAAGGTTTCGAGCCGTCGCCAGTTCCGGGCTCCAGTGCCGCGTGTGATCGGCCATTTGTTGTGTAAATTCGATCAGCGCACGCGTTCTTTCGGGGCCTGGGGGCGGAGCAGCCGCTCCCAGATCGTCGGTATCGCGCAGCACCGCGTCATCACTGAATAAAATACCGGCCACGGGAGCGGCGCGGCCCAGGTCCTCATACAAGTCGCCCACCAGCTTCTGCGTCTCGGGCAAAAACGGATTCAGGCGCGCAGGCAGCGCATCTTTTACGCCGGCCCTGGGAACAATCTGCAGCCGCTGCTGAAGGGCTGCATCAGGAACCCGCCACGCCAGCACCGGCATCCACGCGTACACCTCAACTCCGCAGCGCGTGCGCAATTGCCACGCTACGCGCGAGAACAAGTCGGCGCGCATGGGTAGCTCGTGGTTGGGAAAATACACTGCGCTGGCAGTGCCGGAGCCATCGGGATCGGAATAAGCCTGCAGCCATACGTGCGTCACGTTCAACTTCTGGATGCGATCGAGCAGGAGCCCCAAATTCTTCTCCTGCTGGGCTGGATCGGGATCGTAGATGTAGTCCAGGTCCACCTGCACGGCGCGGATATTCTCGCGCACGTAAAGATGATTGAGCATCCATTCGAATTCACCGAGCGTAGGATTTGGAGCAATCACCATCCGCGGAATCCCGCGCAACCCTTTCAGGCCGTATGCCCTGTCCGGATAGGTCACCGGCCACCCCAGCGTGAATGAGACCGTCATCCCCAACGACGCTGCAATTGAATCCGCTTTCTGCGTATAGTCGCCGTATGGCCACATTACGGCGCGCGGCGCACGGCCCAGGTGCTCTTCAATCTCGAGCGAGTTCCGCGCCAGGTCCGTCCTGATGCGCGCCTCATACTCGTCATCCGTCTCGTAGTGCCGGGCCTTTGCGTCATACGCATGAATGATGACCGCCGGAATCACGTTCCCCTGCGGATTGGCAATGATGCCCTCGTGCAGATCCCAGGTGTGCGAAGCAATCTCCACCAGCCCGCTCTGCTGCATCTCGCGAAGTTCATCCCAAGTAGCAAAGTCGTCACGAGTAAAGTCGCGAAAACCATAAGCAACTTTGCCGTCAGCCGGCAGACTGGTCCATGCGCCCACCACGGCCACCACCGCCGGGTAGTGATACGCCTTCAGCAGTGGAAACACCTTGGTATAGGCACTACGCAAGCCGTCGTCGAAGGTAAGCAGCACAGCGTGGTCCGGAAGAGGCTGTCCTCCGCTGCGCGCATCGATCACCTGTTGCAAACTCACCATATGGTAGCCGTGCGAGCGCAGCCAGTCGAACTGCGACGCCAGATTGCGCGTGCTGGTTGCGTACTGATCCGGGTCGAGATTATGCAGGTCAGGAGTGATTGCCGCTTCTTGAGATGCAACCAGGGTTCCGCCCACGTCGTCGCGCACGTCGTGGTAACAGAGCACGATGATATCCGGAGCCTGTGCCCATTGAAACTGCGCGGATGCAGCGCAAGGCCCGGCGAGCAGCAGCGCACATAGTGCAATCCTCATCATTGCTGCCCCCATTTCAACCCAAACACCAAACTGGTATACGGTTCGCTGCTGCCGTCATAAGGCTGGCTGTCCCACGTCTCCTTGCCGAATATGCTGAAGCGCTTGTTCATCTTCCACCGCTGCTCGCAGGTGAGCGATACCGCTGCCCCCACGCCGTAGTTCTGCTGCCAGTAAGGCGCAATGTACACGGTAAAGTCCTGGGTGAAGCTGCGGTCGTAGCGCCGCCATGTGAGCCAATGTGCGCTTGTGGAGGGTCCAAACGAAAAGTCTGCCTTCGGATTGAAATAAAGCCGGTTCTCATTTTCTGAGTTCGACGACGTCGCCAGCTCAGGCGTAACCGTCATCTGCACTCGCGGCGAGGTCCACACACGCTGGTCCCAATCGCCGGTGATCGCGGTGCGCTGATTTCCATCGCTGAAGAGTAACCGCTCCACGCTCGCGTTAATGTCGCGCAACTCGCTCTGTCGCCACTCCAGATCTGTCGTTACGCTACGCGCGTGCACCTTGCCCAACTCGGCGATCAGTTGCACCTCGGCCACATTGTCGGTGTCGCCTTCAATTTTCAGCGTCCAGTTGTCGCCATAATTCAGGTCGGCGCCCACCGCCCCCGCCGCGACGGCCCCTGCGGTTCCACTGTCTCCGCCTGCTTCAGCCCACACCGATTCGCGCTGGTAGTCGTAGCT
>JASHVU010000269.1 GCA_030044455.1 Acidobacteriaceae bacterium
GAATTGGGTACGAGTTAGTGGCGATGCGCACTGGAACACTGTGCCACAGAAATGCAGCACGAAAATTAAGCGGAACACGCCGGAGCATGAGGTCGGTAGGTTGAGATGGAGTGTAACGTGGCCTTTTCATCTTAGCGAGTTGAGCGAATTGCCTGGTTGAAGTCGCGCAATTGTTTGCGGTTTGATCAGGTTGACTACACGGGAGCTAAAAGGTCAGGTTCGCTCCTGCGCGAGATGCGGCCTTTGTCTGAAGACTTACGATCGAATATGCGGTTGATGGCGCGATCAAGCGTGCGGGCGGCATGGAGCGGCGGGCCATTGAGCAGTGCGCGCATGCATGCAACATCGGAAAGCCGATTCAGCAATGCGAGTTGCTGCCGATAAGCATGTCTCAGCTGCCCCGTTAGCGGTTCAATATCGGCGGACAACCGGCTTATTGCTTCTGCAGCGCTTACCGGCTCAATGCTGCATCCACGTTCGCCGGAGCGCTCCAACAGCACGATGCATTTCACGCGGCAGTTCGCAGCGCGTGATAGCGTGAAGCACTCCTGCGGAGATACTTCATAGGCGAGTTCGCCGTTTAATGATCGTGCACATCTATAACTCGAGAGTTCAGGAAAGAATGTTATTGCATCGGGTAGTAACTTCACTGGGACGGGAAGGCTCCAAGCCTGAATTTCGCCGTTGCCTTCGGCTAGATAAGTCCATTCATCAGCGAGAAAGCGGTAGCCCAACCGAGCGAGTGTTATGGCGAGCGTGGACTTACCTGTACCGGAAGGGCCAGCCAGAAGAACGCCAGAGATGCCCGTTGCGAGGCAGGCCGCGTGAATGGGGACGACAGAAATGACGGGCGCGAGAATGCCGGCAATCACCGGAAGAATATGCTTGCTCCAGCGGTCTGAATCGGAGACCACTTGCGGTGAAAACACACCATGGGCAGTGCGCGCGCGAAGGTTAAACCAGACAGAATCCGCTGAAGTAAAACGGGCCAGAGCGAAGTACCCGCGGCCGCGAAACCATGGCGCGTCCTCAAATTCACGCGGCTGGCGGTCATTCATGACGAGAGTAATTACCGGCACTGTGTCTGGGAGTCTCGCGCCGCCGTTGCGAGGACCGAAAAAATCAACGGCGTGAGTCAGAATAACGGCGCTGTTCGATTGCACCACAATTGGCTTGCCCGCGAATGAACAGCATTGCGAGTAAGGAAATGATTTGCGGTGCGAAACGGGGAAGTTGGTCAACGCGTCCTCAAGCATCAGCGTAGCGCTGATCGAGATTTACAAGAAGCGTCAGGCAGGCCAAATGACAAAGGATTGACAATCGCCTGACACTGAGCCGGCTACATCGATGGCACAACTAATGCATGAAGGCAGCAACGTCTGTCTTCTTGCGTTGCATGACAGCCCTCCCCTTGATTACGCACATTGCCCCGGCGCCGGACACAGGACGCGGTTCGTCGACAGTTGTCCGGTCTGGGGGCAGGGTCGTTTTGTTCTATCCGGCCTACGAAGGCCCGGTGCTCGGCCCTCCCCTGTGCCTGCTCTCTCTCGCCGCGCCTCTGATGCAGGAAGGTTACGAGGTGGTGTTGATTGATCAGGTGATTACACACAATACGCCCGAGCGGATTGTTGCCGCATGCGATGGCGCGATTTGCATTGGCGTATCGGTGCTTACGGGGCCGATGATTACCGCGGCTCTGCGCGCGGCCGGTGTTGCAAAGGCCGCGTATCCCGAACTTCCCGTGATTTTTGGCGGATGGCATCCAACACTCGCGGCCGATCAGACACTTGAGAACGGCCACGTGGACATGGTAGTGCGCGGACAAGGAGAGATCACTCTGCTCGAGGTTGTTAAGCGCCTCAGCGCGAAAGCAGAGATGGATGGGATTGCCGGACTTTCGTTCAAGCGCGAAGGCAAGCGCATTCACAACCACGACCGCAGCACTGCGCATCTAGCCGATCTTCCGGCGCCGGCATATCACCTGGCTGACTTTGACGCGTACGAGAAGGTGGCAGGTATGCGCAAGTTGACGTATGCCACGAGCGTGGGCTGCCCATACGCGTGCAATTATTGCACCGATACGGTGTTTTATCAGAGGCGTTTCAATGCATATTCGGCCGATCGAGTCGTAGCGGAGTTGCTTGAACTCGTCACTCGCTATCGCATTGATGAAGTTGCGTTGTTCGACTCGAACTTTCCTGTAGACCTGCGGCGTGCGATTGCAATCGCGCGCGGAATTTATGAGTCCGGATTGCGCTTTACGTGGACTTTTCAGGCATCGACGGACTTCCTGTCGCGAATGTCGGATGATGAGGTACGGCTGCTTGGAGCGAGCGGTGTGCGCTTTATGGGGTTCGGTACCGAGTCGACCTCAGACCGCGTGCTAAAGCTGATGAACAAGCGGCACCAGCGCCTGGACGAGATGTACGAAACTGCGCGCAAAGCACAACTCGGCAACATCCGCGTGAGTTTCAACCTGATCTTCGGTTATCCGGGTGAAACGGAAAGAGACCGCATTGAGACGCTTGAAACCATGAATGAAGTTGCGCGTCTTTATCGGAACGTAAGTTTCTCACCCAACATTTTCACGCCTTATCCCGGGATTCCGATCTGGCCCGAACTTAAGCAGCTGGGCGTGCGCGAGCCTAAATCGCTCGAGGAGTGGGCGCGACTTCCTCTGGGAGAGAACATTCTTCCCTGGCTGCAAGGCGCAGAGCTCAAACGACTGCGGCGCATGCTCGATTACTTCATGATCAACAACAACATCCGCAAGGCGATGCAGCACGCGCGGTTCACCGGACGCCTGCTTGACGCGCTGCTGAGGGGACCCATGAAGTGGAGGCTGCGGAGTCGCTTCTTCTTCTTGCCTTGGGAAGTGTGGCTGGCGCGCGCTACCGATCGGCTTGTGTCGCGACGCTCGCTGATTACAGGTGTTCCTCTGCCCGCAACCAAGCAGGAGGTGTGCTGAATGGACGCAAACGGCATCAACGGAGCACCACTAAGATCTGGGGCGAGGACGGACGTGCTTTTTACGCACTCCTGGTACCTGTGGAACGACGCCAAACAAGCACAACGACGGCAACCGTACCCTCCGCTGGGAACGCTCTACGCGGCTGCACTTGTGCGCGAGTCTGGATTCTCGGTTGCGGTTTTCGACAGTATGCTCGAAGATCCTCAGACTGGCATCGAGGCGGCGCTGGATCGCCATCGACCGCGGCTGGTGGTCATCTGCGAAGACAGCTTCAACTTTCTTTCGAAGATGTGCCTTTCGATGGCGCGCGAGGTGAGCTTTGCGATCGAAGCCAAGGCACGGGAGCGCGGCATTCCGGTTGTGGTTCACGGTTCTGACTCGACCGACAATGCGGAGGAATATCTGCGTCGAGGATTTCTCGCGGTGCTCAAGGGGGAATGTGAGAGCACCCTCATGGAGCTGCTTCAGGCGTACCTGTCGAACGGACAGCACTCTCTATGGCAGATTCCAGGGATGGTTTACCTGGGCGAGAGAGGCGACCTCATTTCAACTGGAACGCGGCGGCCTTCAATCGATCTCGATCGCTATCCCTTTCCGGCCCGCGATTTGATTGCCATGGAAAGTTATGCGGCCATTTGGCGTGACCATCACGGCCGCGCGTCGACCAATATCGTCGCGAGCCGCGGCTGTCCGTTCCGGTGCAATTGGTGCGCAAAGCCGATCTTCGGCAACAAATTCGTTCTTCGTTCGCCCGATTCGGTGGCAGCAGAGATGCGCTCTCTCAAGTTCGGTTATGGCATCAATCACCTGTGGTTCGCCGACGACGTGTTTGCGCTCGACCGCCATTGGGTGAAGGAGTTCGCCGAGTGCGTCAAGCGCAGGCATGCTTCTCTGCCATTCAAGATCCAGAGCCGCGCCGATTTGATGAGGGAAGAGACCGTGTACGCGTTGCGACAGGCCGGCTGCGAGGAAGTTTGGATGGGAGCCGAATCAGGCGCGCAGGCAATTCTCGACGCGATGGACAAAGGCCTGAAAGTGGACTCAATCGTGCAGGCGCGCGAAAGGCTCGGCACGGCCGGTATTCGTGCAGCGTTTTTTCTACAATTCGGCTATCCCGGCGAGTCACTGGCCGAGATCGAAGAGACGATTGCGCTGGTGCGCCGCTGCCGGCCCGACGATATCGGCATCTCGGTTTCGTATCCATTGCCGGGAACGCTTTTTCATCAACGCGTGCGCGAACAATTGGGTGCAAAGCAGCATTGGCGCGACAGCGACGACCTGAGCGCTATGTTTCGCGCTGCCTATACCGATCAGTTTTACCGCGCTCTTCGTAATGCGCTGCATGCCGAAGTTGACCAATACACGACGCATCCTGACCGGGAAGCCATGGAGAGACTGCAAGCACTTTGGGACGACGTTTACCGGTTGGAGAATCGTTGCCGGAACGCCTTCCCCACCGAACTGCCGGTACTGCGGAGCCGCGCCCGCGATGAGATGGACAGATGCGCAACAGAGGCCGCAGCACCAATGCAGGACGCACCTTTGGAATGCGGAATGGAGGCTGAATGGACCTGTTGCTGACGCATGGATATTTCCTGTTTGAGGATCCCAAGGAGCGGCAGATCATGAAGCCCTATCCTCCCCTCGGGCTCTTGTACATCTGCTCGCACCTGCGCAGTCGCGGCTACGCAGTAGAAGTGTTCGACAGTACATTTCAGAGCCGCGAGTCATTGCGGGAGCGGCTAAGCAATGGAAAGCCGTCGGTACTGGGAATCTACGCCAATCTGATGACGCGATCGAATGTGGTGAAGATTCTGGGAGAGGCCAAGAGGGCGGGCTGGAGAACCGTCGTGGGTGGACCCGAACCCGGCGCATACGTGGAGGAGTACATTGAGGCCGGCGCCGACGTTGTGGTGCTGGGCGAGGGCGAGCTGACCCTCGAAGAACTGTTGCGTGCATGGAGCGAGAACGACGCAGCCGCGCTCGACGAAATCGCGGGAATCGCGTTTCGGCGGGACGACGGAACCACACAACGCACAACGCCGCGTACACAGATAGCCGATCTGGACGCGCAGCCGTGGCCGGCGCGCGATGCAATTGAATTGGAGCGCTATGTAGACACCTGGCGCACGCATCACGGCAAAGGCTCAGTGTCCATCATTACTGCGCGCGGCTGTCCCTTCCGCTGCGAGTGGTGCAGCCACCAGGTATTTGGGCAAACTCATCGCCGCCGCAAACCGGAGCGCGTTGCCGACGAACTGGAGTGGCTGATTGCACGATATAAACCCGACATGCTGTGGATTGCGGACGACGTCTTCACCATCAATCACGATTGGCTCGAGCGATGGAAACAGGAGCTGGACCGGCGAGGGATCCATATTCCGTTCGAATGCATCTCGCGCGCCGATCGGCTGAATGAAACCGTGATTCGCACGCTTGCCGAACTGGGCTGCTTCAGGCTCTGGATTGGCTCGGAAAGCGGCTCG
>JASHVU010000270.1 GCA_030044455.1 Acidobacteriaceae bacterium
CGAGCAGCCAAAACGCCACTGTGGCAAACTTTGAAAATGTGGCTGAAGTTCAGGTTTCGATGTCTTCGTTCTCGGCGCAGTACGGAATTGGCGGAATGATCTTCAACCAGATCACCAAGAGCGGCACCGATAAATTCCACGGCAGCGCTTATGACTACATTCAGAACAACGAATTAAATGCGAATGCCTATGGATTCGTGAGTCAGCCAACCGTTCCCTATATTCGGCAAAACCATTTTGGCGGAGATATTGGCGGGCCGGTCCTGAAAAAGAAGATGTTCTTTTACTTCAACTATGACCAGATCATCGATCATGGCTCGGCCAGCAATTCAACGAATAGCATTCCTACTCAAGCCACAATGAGCGGAGACTTCACCGGGCAGTGGCCGATCTATGATCCGACTACGCAAACGATCGCATACGATTCGCAAGGCAATCCATATCCGATAAGGAAGAGTTTTCAGGACGAATACGGCAGCAATGCTATACCCGCGGGCATGTTCGACTCGGTAGCGTCGAAATTCGAGCAGATGTATCCAGCGCCTGGGGGCGCTACCTGCCAGAATAATGCGTCAAGTATCCAGGCAGGCTGCATCATTGCTGGCGGAAAGTTTGTTGCAGGAAGCATTGGCAGCGAGGGTGAGCCCCAGAACAATTTCTACTCGACGGCTCCGGCTTCGTACCCGACAAAGCGGTATTTCGGACGCCTGGATTATGACATTACCCCGAATAACCGGCTCTCCATGTCCGACTCCCAGGACGACAGTCCAGACATCTACCCGAGCGCCGTTACTCCTGCTCCAATCGGTTGGGAGTCGGGCGACGTCACCGATAACCAGGCACAGATCACCGATACCTGGACGATCAACCCCAACATGACCAACGAAGCCAGAATGGGATACACCTTTGAGGACAGCGACTTTGGCGACTTGTCGTTGAATCACGGCTACGCCGCAAAACTGGGCTGGCAGTTTGGCGTGGCAGACGATCTTCCGGCAATACAATTCACAAACCAGTACCCCTATGCGTGGATTGAGCCCGCCACCAACGCAATCTACATTCAGCATGTGTTTGACCCCTCCGATGTGGTGACGCTGGTCAAGGGAAGGCACATTCTGCACTTCGGCGGGGAACTCTTGATTTACCGGGATGATTCCACTGCCTGGGGCAACGTCAATGCCGGGACCTTTTCCTATTCCGGCCAGTACACCCAGCAGTGGACTACAGACGACAGCGTTTGCCAGTCATCGACATCGGGTGTGGCTTGCCCGGTCGCGAATACCGGCCTGGAGTACGCGGACTTTCTGCTTGGCCTGTCGCAAAGCTGGAGCGCCGGTTTCCAGCCCGAATTCGGAGGGCGCCTGAAGAGCCCGCAAGTGTTTGTTCAGGACGACTACAAGCTGCGTCCGAATCTTACCTTGAATCTCGGCGTTCGGTACCAGATTAACCATGGATGGAATGAAGTCCACGGCAATGAGGCGTCTTTCGACCCAACGGTGATGAACCCGGCAACCAATACCCTGGGGGCCTATTGGTACGGGGCGACCCATGCCAATGGCCGGACGTCGATTCAAGCCAATGTCTTCAATGATGTGATGCCGCGCCTGGGATTCTCCTGGTCGCCCGACCCTGTCACAACAGTTCGCGGTGGATATGGAATCTTCTCGTACAACTGGAGCCTGGATACCTACGCGGGTGAAGGCAGTGTCATGGGAGGCGCGTTCCCATCGGGCGGCAACGATGCCGACCAGACCAACGGCATCACTCCGATTACACAGTTGGATGGCACCGGGACGGTATATGGAACGAGCACAAAATTGCCATACACGGTCAGGTCAGACAACTTCAATCCGGCCAACTATAACGGCGAAAGTGGCAGTTATCAGGCTTATCACACCCCGATTCCTAAAATCCAACAATGGAACTTTGCTCTGCAACGCCAGTTGATGCCGAATCTGGTGGTCGAACTCGCCTACGTCGCAAGCCACGGCCTTGACCTCGTTTTCCCGACCGACATCGACGCCGTCCCTGCGAGCGAACTTTCATCCAACGATTCTCAAAACCGGCCGTACCCCATTTATCAAGGCATTTCAGGCAGCCTGAATGATGCCGTCTCCAATTACAACTCATTGCAGGCGTCAGTAACCAAGCGCATGAGCAACGGCCTGGATCTCAGCTTCAACTACGTGTGGTCGCACATGCTCGATACCCAGGATTCATCCGGCTGGGGAAGCCGTGCGGGTCCGCAGAACTGGCAGATTGCGAACGATCCGGCGGCAAACTACAGCAACTCAAACTTCGATATTCGTCATGCCTTCAAAGGCTACGCCATCTATGAATTGCCTTTCGGCAAGGGAAGGCGGTGGGTGAATAACAATTTGCTGGCCGACGAAGTAATTGGCGGATGGCAGCTTTCCGGAACGCTTTATCTGTCAACGGGCACGCCTTATTCAGTGTTTGGCACGCAAAATACCTATCAGCTGGCGGGTTCGGCCTTCCCCAATTGGGTTCCCGGAGTTGATCCAAAACCGGCGCACCAGTCTGCAACATGCGAGGCAGGCTCCGGCTCTGAGAATGGCTGCATCAACGAGTGGTTCAACCCCGCGGCCTTCTCGCAGCCGGCGAACGGAACCTTCGGCGATGTGAAGAGAAACATTCTGTATGGACCGGGAACCAATACGGTGAACCTCTCGGGCTTCAAGGAGTTCTCGATGCCCTGGGAGGGAATCAAGCTCAGATTCAGTTGCTCCTTCACCAACGCTTTCAACCACCCGGCCTTTTCAAATCCGGGCGGAGGATTGCAGGGCTCGCCGGGAGTCGGCCAGCCATACAGTTGGTACACCACCAACTCCAACGGACAACAGGTTGGCACGCAACAAATCTCCGGGACCAACGTTGGCGGACGAAGCGGAGAGGCGCAACTTCGCCTGGAATTCTAATTCTCCCTGATCACCGGTTGATTTCAGACTGAGGGGAGACAGCAGCAATGCCTGCCGTCTCCCCTTTTTTGGTGGCCTTGCCGGCAAAGAGTGCGGGCAATCCGCCGGGCAAGACTTCGCCTCATCTATGGCCGCCACTCAACTCTTCGCGATCGAGAACGTGCAGGATATAAACGCCCGATCCGTATCCAACGATGGGCAAGGCGCCGGTTGGATCGCCCACCTTTCCCGGAAACAACTGGCAGGGCAATGCAACGTACATTTCAGGGATGAGATTGTGGTCGGCTGCGGCTTTTGACACGATCCGCTTGAGGATCGCATCCGCATCCGCAGTTCTGCCCACATGCCGATAGAGTTCCGCGAGACTGAAATCGACAAACAGAAACTCCTGCCTCTCATACCAATACTCAAAAATGGCCGGATCAGTGTAATTGCTGCGAACCCGGCGATAACCCCCGGAAGCCACTTTCAGAAGTTCCATTCTTTCGATTGTGTCGCGTATGACCGCCGGATCCGTGACAACGCCAAGATTGATAATGGGCAAAAGGGCTCCATCGATATCGTTTTTCTCTTCCGGTTCCATGGTCCCGTGCAGCTTTCCGCCGCGAATAAAAGCGGCGTTGAATCCCTGCTGAAGAAGCGCCACTTGATCGAGGATCTTCGTCCGGGTGGCTTCGTCGCCTACGCTGTGGGCCACTGCGGCGAAGTTCTTTAGACCTACGATGGCCATGGCTGTAGAGAAGGCAAAGTGTTTCTTGTCTTTCTCGTGCTCCTCCCATATCGATGTGTCGGCGGAGACTATCGACCCCTGGCCGACTGGATCGAGATTGGCTATGAGAGGCTTCGCTACGAAATCCC
>JASHVU010000271.1 GCA_030044455.1 Acidobacteriaceae bacterium
TTGGCGTCCCCGACGGGATTTGAACCCGTGTTATCGCCGTGAAAGGGCGGTGTCCTAGGCCGGGCTAGACGACGGGGACCTGTATTTGAGGGCCAGAAACAGCCCGTAATGGCCGGACGCGCCCTTATGAAGGCTATCAACTTGGAAGGTGCGTGTCAAAGCACGAGGCCGGGTACCCTGGGCGATACCCTTGCCAATCGGTCCGGCCTGGAGTCCGGACGCCGAATCGGCTTGCTCTTGCCTTCCAATCGGCCCCGATGCCGAGTCGATCGCTGGAGCTCACCCGGCGCAACTCTGGACAATCGCCAGGTGGAGGGAACCCGCAGTCTGAAGGCTGGGCCGCCGGTTGCGTTATCCTCTTGAGATACTCAAGATTCGGCAGCAGAGTTCGGCCGAATCTGGCGCCGGTTTGTGCCGGCCGTCAGGTGTTGCCGGCTACGGCCATAATTATTGAGTCGGATGCGCAGAGCGCGGCGTCAGATAGCCAAGAACGATTCAAGCAATATCAGGCATTGACATGCAGCCGCATCGCGTCGGGCGGAGCGCGAACCCGGGAAGCGCAACAGGAACTCATCCGCCCTCCGGATGCAATCGGCCCGGAATTGCCGGGCGACAAGAAATCTCTCAACAGTCTCAAGAACCAGCAGGGGAAAATTGAGTGGAAAAGAGAACGAGGATCCATAAAGCAGGCTGGTTGATCGTTTTGTGCCTGGCGGCGGCCGGATGCCAGAAAAAGTCGGCTGCGCCGGCGGCTGCAGCGGGCATGCAGGCACTGCCGGTGCAGACCTACGCGGTGGCATTGCAGCCGGTACCCGAGAGCAGCGAATACGTGGCCACCATCAAGTCGCGGCGCTCGGCCACCATCATGCCCCAGGTCAGCGGCGTTTTAACCGCCATCGACGTGACCTCGGGCCAGCAGGTGGATGCGGGCCAGGTGATGATGACCATCGATCCGCGCCAGCAGCAGGCCGCGGTTGATTCGCAGCGCGCCACCGAGCGGCAGAAGAAGGCGGTCTACGATTACAACGTGACCGAACTCGAGCGCCAGAAGAAACTGTTTGAGGCGGGTGTTACCAGCCGCGAGGTCTACGACCAGGAGCAGCAGGCCTACGAGAACTCCAAGGCCGACTACGCTTCGGCTGTGGAATCGCGCAAGGCGCAGGAGCAGTTGCTCGACTACTACACCATTCGCGCGCCCTTTACCGGCATCGTCGGCGACATACCGGTACACGTGGGCGACTACATGAGCCCATCCAATTCGCCGCCCAACGTGCTCACCACGGTCGACGAATTCAAGAACCTCGAAGCCTACGTCTATATTCCCACCGAGCGTGCGAGCCAGATCCGCAGCGGACTTGAGGTGGATGTGGAGGATACCAACGGCAAGCTGCTCGAAAAAACGAACATCGACTTCATCTCGCCGCAAGTGGATTCAACGCTGCAGGGCATCCTGGTCAAGGCGCCGGTAAGCCCCACTCCCGACATTCTGCGCAATATGCAGATGGTGAAGGCGCGCGTAATCTGGAAGACCTCGCCGATGGCCGTGGTCCCGGTGCTGGCCGTTACCCGCCAGGGCGTGCAGAGTTTTGTCTACGTGGCAAAGCAGAGTAACGGTCATTTTATGGCCGTGCAGGTTCCGGTCACGCTGGGCGATACCGTCGGCAATGCCTATTCCATCACTTCAGGGCTGAATGCGGGCGACAAGGTGATTGTGTCGGGCACCCAGTTCCTGGTGAATGGAATGCCGGTGATGCCGATGGGCGGATGAGCCTGAAAAGGCGGTTTTCAGCTGTCAGCCATCAGCCTTCAGTTCATGCGTGCTGAAGCGATAGACGCCAATTAAGCAAAGAGGAAAACTGAGGGCTGAAAGCTGATAGCTGACAGCTGGCTGGAAAGAGAGCATACCTTGTTTGTAGATTTTTTCATTCACAGGCCGGTATTCGCAACGGTTTGCGCACTGCTCATCATTTTGGCCGGCGCAATCTGCATTCCTACGCTTCCAGTTGCCATGTACCCCACGCTGGCGCCGCCTACGGTCACCGTAACCGCAAGCTATATTGGCGCCGATGCCGAGACGGTGGAGAAGGCAGTCACCATTCCGCTCGAAGAGGCCATCAACGGCGTGGAGGGCATGCACTACATCAGCTCCTCGAGCACCAATAGCGGACTCAGCACCATTACGATTACCTTTAACACCGGATACGACATTGACATCGGCGCGGTCGACGTGCAGAACCGCGTAGCCAGCGCCCAGGGACGCCTGCCCGGCGAAGTGATCGCGACCGGCATCACCATTACCAAGGTGAACACCAACTTTGTCTTTGGCGCGGGCGTCTTTGACCGCCAGGGCCGCTATTCCAACGAGTTCATTTCAAATTACCTTGACGTATATGTAAAAGATGCGCTCAAGCGCGTACCCGGTGTGGGCGATGTGATGATCTTTGGCGAGCGCAAATATGCCATGCGCGTCTGGCTCGATCCGGCCAAACTGGCTTCGCGAAGCCTGACTGCGACCGATGTGGTCAATGCGCTCAGTGAGCAAAATGTCGAGATCCCGGCCGGCCAGCTTGGTCAGCCGCCCTCGGGCTCCGGGCAACAGTTCCAGATTCCAGTGCGGGTAGTGGGACGGCTCTCCAGTCCTGAAGAATTCGACAACATCATCGTTAAGAACTCCTCCAACGGACTGGTGCTGCTCAAAGACGTAGGACATGCCGAGGTGGGAGCCGAAGACTACAGCACAGAGCTCAAGTATGCAGGCCACTATGCCGTGGGCTTTGGCGTAATCCAGCTTTCAAACGCAAATGCGCTCCAGGTAGACGCCGCTGCCAAGGCAGCGCTCGAGCAACTTTCAAAATCGTTTCCTCCGGGCCTTGAATACGCCATCGCCTTCGATTCAACCACCGCAGTCGGCGAGTCCATCCGGGAAGTGCTCTACACCCTCGGCGAAGCTATCATCATCGTCATCGCCGTCATCTTCCTTTTCCTTCTCGACTGGCGCGCCACCATCATCCCCGCAGTCACCATTCCGGTTTCGCTCATTGGAACATTCGCGTTCATCAAGGCCTTCGGCTTCAGCATTAACTCGCTTACACTTTTCGGAATCACATTAGCTACCGGCCTGGTGGTCGATGACGCCATCGTGGTGATTGAGAATGTGCAGCGTCACATTCACATGGAACACTCCGAACCGCACCAGGCCACATCAAACGCCATGGGCGAAGTCACCAGCGCAGTGATTGCCACGTCGCTGGTGCTCATCGCCGTGTTTGTGCCGGTTTCTTTCTTCCCCGGCACAACCGGAATTCTCTATTGCCAGTTCTCGCTGACCATCGCATTCTCGATTGCAATTTCTGCCTTCAATGCGCTCACTCTCTCACCCGCGCTCTCGGCTATGCTGCTGCGTGGCGAAGAAGCCCGACCCCGCCAGCTCGATTTTCTCCACATCCGACTCATCTCCCGCGCCTTCGCTGCCTTCATTCATGGCGCTGACGCCTTCATCACCTGGCTGTCCAGCACCTATGCCCGCATCATCCACTTAGCGCTCCGCCTGCGCTACCTGCTCCTGGTGCTCTTCTTCGTAGGCCTGGGAGCGACGGTCTGGATCTACCGCACTGTTCCCTCGGCCTTCATTCCGCAAGAAGATCAAGGCTATCTGATGGTCGTGGTGCAGGCGCCGCCTGGATCCTCGGTTGAATACACGACTGCACTGGCCGATAAGGGTGCGGCCATCATCGCCCAGAACCCCGACGTGGGCGGCCTCTTCGAAATCATTGGATTCGGTTTCTCAGGCGGCTCATCCAACGCCGGATTGATGTTTATCAATACGCTCCCCAACGGGCGTCCGCGCGGCAAGGGTCACAGCACCGCCGACATTCTGCGCGACATTGCGCCCAAGCTGCAGATGCTCATGTTCATGCCCAATGGCGGACTGGTGGCGGCATTCCAGCCGCCGGCAGTGCAGGGCGTGGGCAGCTACGGCGGTTTCCAGTTCATGCTGCAGGACCAGGGCGGCAACACTCTCACCGACCTTGACCGCGTGGCTCACCAGCTGGTGGGCGCCAGCCGTGCAGTTCCCTCGCTCACCAACCTCATCACCACGTTTTCGGCCAACGACCCGCAGGTGCTGGTGCGCATCGATCGCGACAAGGCCAAGGCGATGGGGATTCCGGTTTCGCAGATCTCCACAACGCTCAACGTGTTCATGGGTTCTGAGTACATCAACGACTTCGACTACAACAGCCGCACTTATCGCGTCTTTGTGCAGGCCGACCAGCCATTCCGCATGAGGAGCAGCGACCTGCACAGCTACTACGTGAGGTCCGATTCCGGTCAGATGGTGCCGCTCGACAACCTGGTGACGGTGGTAAATACTTCGGGCCCGCCGGTCATCAACCACTACAATCTCTTCCGCGCGGTCGAAGTCGACGGATCGCCTGCTCCCGGTTACAGTTCCGGCCAGGCACTGGCGGCCATGGAACAACTTGCCGGCAAGAACATCATGCCCGGAATGACCTACCAGTGGACCGGCCTCACCCTCGACGAAATCGAGTCCGGCGGCAAGGCGTTGCTCATCTTTGCGCTGGGCATTGTGGTCGTATACCTCACACTGTCGGCCCAATACGAGAGCTTTGCTCTGCCCTTCATCATCTTGCTCGCTGTGCCCATGGCGGTACTGGGCGCGCTGGGACTGGTGATGCTGCGAGGCTTTGCCAACGACGTCTACTGCCAGATCGGCCTGGTGATGCTCATCGGCCTCTCGGCCAAGAACTCGATTCTGATTGTCGAATTCGCTGAGCAGTTGCGGCGCAAGGGCCGCTCTATTGCCGAGGCCGCAATTGAGGCTGCTGAGCTGCGCCTGCGCCCCATTCTCATGACCTCGTTCGCC
>JASHVU010000272.1 GCA_030044455.1 Acidobacteriaceae bacterium
CCGCTTAACTCGGCCACCAATGGAAACATCACGCTTGGGATGGGGGTTCAGTTCTCTGCGACCGGCCTGGCAACCGCTACTTACTCCAGTGGAGGAACAAGCTGCACCAATGGAACGCAGAATGTGACCTTCTCCAGCAATGGCGGAGTCCTGGGTACGATCACAGTAAGCGGGGGCATCCCGTCTGGATCAATCACCCTGACAAGCACGGGCTACGGATTCAGCGGGACGACAGCCAGCGGTACGGTCGCAACTTGCACTGGAGCGACAACCTTCAATATCACGCTCGGCGGGGCGCAGGGCAATGCTGTCGAATTGGTAGCAGCCCAGTAAGGACCGGGATTGATCGCACGACTACGGAGTATAGCAATCCTGGAACTGCTGAGGTCGATCGTCTGCGTGAATACTCCGTTTAAGGAAGTGAAAGCGATGACGCCCGGAGAAGCCGAAAGTCTGTGCGTGTGTTCTGAGGCAGCGGGCGGAGCGCCGCGGGAATCTGCCGCAGAAAGCGCGAACCGGAAGGCGGTAAATCTGAAGATACTGCCGTTGGATGCCGCGGAGCTGATCCGGTTTGGTTCCATCCTGGATCAGCGGCCGGCCATCCTGCGGGGAGAGACTGTCGGTATAGCGCTGGCCCGAAGTCTGCTCAAGGTGAGAACCAGGGAAGGCAGAACCGCCCGGCTGAATGCCAACCCGGCACAGCGTCTCTTTGAAGAGCGGCGGGGCCGGCAGAACATCGTTTTGAAGGCGCGGCAGATGGGAATCACCACATGGACTGCCGCGCGCTTCTTTCTGAAGACAATATCCCGGCCCGGTACGCTCACCTTGCAGGTGGCGCACACCCAGCAGGCCGCGGAAGAGATTTTCGCCATCGTTCACCGGTTCGTGAATCTGCTTCCCGAGCCTCTGCGCAAAGGACCGCTCAAAACCGGCCGGTCGAACGTGCGCCAGATCGTGTTCCCCGCGCTGGACTCTCAATACCGTGTGGTGACGGCCGGCGACCGGAACGCCGGCCGGGGTCTGACGGTGCAGAACATGCACTGCTCGGAGCTGGCGCGCTGGCCCGGCAACCCTGCCGAGATTCTTGCCGGGCTGCGTGCGTCGCTCGAGCCGGAAGGCGAGCTGATTCTGGAATCGACGCCGGACGGCGTAGGCGGATGCTTCCACGAGCTGTGGCTCAAAGCCCCCGAGACCGACATGGTGCGGCACTTCTTTCCCTGGTGGTTGGAGAAACGCTACCGCGCAGCGGCTGCCGACCCCGCCACGCTCAGCGAAGAAGAGCGCGCCCTGATCCGGAAACATGGGCTGGACCTCGAACAGATTGGTTTCCGGCGCAAACTGCGCGCCGATTATCGCAGCCTGGTGCAGCAGGAGTTCGCCGAAGACGACGAGAGCTGCTTTCTGGCCAGCGGCCAGAGCGTGTTTGAGATCGACGCGCTCGATGAGCGTTTGAAAACGGTTTCGGAACCGGTCGAATCCCGCTTCAATGGCGATCTGGCCATCTGGCTGCCCCCGGTCGCCCCAAAAAAATATTTGCTCGCGGTCGATCCCGCGGGAGGCGGCAACGACGGTGACTACTCCGCCATCCAGGTGCTCGAGGTTGAAACCGGCCTGCAATGCGCGGAGTTTGCCGGACACGTGGGCGGCCTGGAACTGGCTCGCATTGTCACCACTCTGGCCCGCGAGTACAACCGGGCCTGGGTGGTGGTGGAGCGGAACAATCACGGCAGC
Source organism: Acidobacteriaceae bacterium (assembly GCA_030044455.1). Taxonomy (GTDB): domain Bacteria; phylum Acidobacteriota; class Terriglobia; order Terriglobales; family Acidobacteriaceae; genus Telmatobacter. The sequence goes on from JASHVU010000272.1 coordinate 1,732, forward strand.
GGCGTGCTGGCCTATTTGGAGTCACCTTGCGAGTGCGAGCGCGTCTATTGGCAGGGCGGGCGGCAAAACGGACAGCCCGGGTGGCTGACAACTTCGCTGAGCCGGCCGGCCGCGCTGGGAAGGCTGGGAGCGGCGCTGGTCGATGAGCCCATGCGGTTCCAGAGCCGGCGGCTGCTGGCCGAGTGCCGCACATTCGTCCGCCTGCCCAATGGCAATGCAGCCGCTCGCGCCGGTGCGCACGACGATCGAGTGATGGCCATGGCCATCGGCCTGGCCGCGCGCGAGGAGATGGTGGGGAAGAGCAGCTTCCAGCTTCTAGCTTCTAGCTTCTAGCTTCTAGCTTCTAGCCCTCAGCCCTCAGCCCTCAGCCCTCAGAATTTAGTTTTGACTTTATTGTGCGTGGTTCGAAAGCTGAAGTATCCATTGGTGATACTCCGACGGTCGGCTTGCGGTTTTGGACCGCAACCCGGTTCTGCACTACCTAGCTGGAGGCTAGAAGCCAGGAGCTAAAGGCAAGTAGCCCACTATAGAATCCCAAGAGAACTGGAATTAAGGCAGGTGCAGTCTTGGCGGTTCTGGCGGTGCAGCAGATCCGGCGGATGCGGGGCGGCGCGCAGGGACAGCTCATGCTGGGCGCCGATGGACACATCTACGTCGTCAAGTTCCAGAACAACCCGCAGCACATGCGGGTGCTGGCCAACGAGCTGCTGGCCTCGCGGCTGGCCGTTGCCGCCGGCCTCAACGTGCCCCACGCCGAGCTCGTCGAAGTCTCCGGCTGGCTGGTTGACAACACTCCCGAGCTGGAGATCGACCTGGGACGGACGCGCGAACGTTGCCGCCCGGGTCTGCACTTCGGCTCCCGCTTCGCAGGCGGACTCATGCCCGGACAGGTCGTCGATTACCTGGCCGAAGAACAGCTGCTCGAAGTGAAGAATCTCGCCGAGTTCGCCGGCATTCTGGCCCTCGACAAGTGGACCGCCAACGCCAATGGCCGCCAGGCGGTCTTCACGCGCCGCCAGCGGGAGCGCCGCTACCTGGCCTTTTTCATCGATTTCGGATACTGCTTCCACGCCGGCAACTGGAGCTTTGAAGATGCGCCTCTGCGCGGGGTCTATTATCGCAACGATGTCTATCGCAATGTGACCGGTTGGGAGTCCTTCGAACCGTGGCTCCAGCGCCTGGAAACCATGCCCTCTGAGTCCATCTGGAGCGCCGCCAACGAAGTGCCGCCCGAGTGGTATGGAGGCGATCTTGCCGAAATGGAAACGCTGGTCGAAAAACTGCTCGCCCGCCGCTCCCGCATCCGGGAGCTGATCGAAGCATTCCGGGACTCGGACCGCCGGCCATTTCCGAATTGGGGAAGCGGGGCGAGAGAAATCAGCAGCGGGAGGTGGAACGAGTCCCGATGGGGAGATACGATGTCAGGGAGGGTGAATTGAGAACAGCAGCTTCTAGCTGCCAGCTCCCAGCTTTTAGCTTTTTCGTGTTGAATCCGCCACTGGAGGGTTCAGCACATCGATTCGTAGTTTCCTGGTTACCGGCATTGCTGCATCGTGCCGCACTCCCGAAGCCGGGAGCTGGAAGCCAGAGGCTAGGGGCTTGCAGCTGGTAGCTGTTCCTGCGATGACTTCGTCGACCCAACGCCGCGCCTGCGAGTTCCGCCTGCTCCGGTACGTGCCGGACGCAGTGCGGAACGAGTGTGTACATATCGGGGTGATGCTACGCGAGGAGGGTGGCTCCCACACTGAGGTTCGCTTTACTCGCGACTGGCGCCGGGTGCGCTGCCTCGATCCCGACGCAGACACCGGCCTGCTCGAAGGGATGGAAACCGAGTTGCGCCGGCGGCTCTCGGCCGAGCCCGACGAAAAGCTCATGCGCATCCTCGAGGAATCCCTCTCGCTGGGCGTGCAGATGACCGAGGCCAGGGCCTATCTGGCCGAAAGCATTCCCGCCGGCGTTGAAGAGCTGATGCGGCTCTATGTCGACCCGCCACCGCGCGAAAAACTGCCCCGTTTGGCCGGCCGAGCCGCCATCCAATCGCGCATGCGCACGGAGTTCGAACACGCCGGGGTATGGGATCTCTTACGCAAACGCATTGCCGCTTCCGATTACACCCGGCCCGGCGACCCGTTACGGATCGACCTCGGCTACCGGCCCAACGGGCTGATTCGCATGTTCCACGCGGTGAGCTTCGAACCCGGCCTGGAGATGGCCAAGGTGCTGGCCTTCTCGGCTGCCGCGCTTCGTGCCGGTGTCGAGCGGGTTGAAAAGGCCGAGCTCGAACTGACGGCCATCATCGAGCCGGCCGCCAAACTGGGCGCCACCGATGCAGAGCCGGAACGGCTGGCCCTCTATCGCTTCGGCGTTGAGACCATGGAAGAGCACCGGATCCGCGTGCTCACCACCTCCGACATGGGCCGCGTGGCCGAAACGGCGCGGCGCGAGTTGCGGATTTGAAATCCGATCCCTTCAGAATTCCTTCAAACCTCTTCCTTTCATTGCCCCGGCCGCCGCGCCACTCTCACGCGCAAACCGCGCTGCTACAATCGAAAAAGGCCCTAAAACTGCCGAATTTCGTTGTTTTTATGACGGTCTTTGATGACGGTTCAGGAACGATGACCCTCCGCCTCTTCAACACTCTCTCGGGACAACTGGACCCGCTCCTGGCCGCCGACGGCAACCAGCTGCGCATGTACGCCTGCGGGCCTACCGTCTACGACTACGGCCACATCGGCAACTTCCGTACCTTTCTCCAAATTGATGTCCTGCGCCGCTTCCTCAAGCTCTCCGGAATCCAGGTCCGCCACGTCATGAACATCACCGACGTTGACGACAAAATCATCCGCAATGCGGCAGCCGCGGGCGTCCCCATCGGCGCATACACCGCCCGCTACGAGCAGGCCTTTTTCGAAGATCTCGATGCCCTGCGCGTGGAGCACCCCGAGCAAATCGCCCGCGCCACCGAGCATATTGACCGCATGGTTGAGCTGGTCAAAAGGCTGGAAGAGAAGGGCGCGGCCTACAAGACTGAGGACGGGTCGTGGTATTTCCGCCTGGCCGCTTTCCCGGCCTACGGCAAGCTCAGTAAAAAAGACCTGACCGGGATCGAGGACGGCGCCAGGGTGGACCTCGACGAATACGAGAAAGACTCAGCGCGCGACTTCGCACTCTGGAAGGCCCCCAAACCGGGCGAGACCTCGTGGCATACCCCGATCGGCGTGGGCCGTCCCGGCTGGCACATTGAGTGCTCGGCCATGGCCATGGAGTATCTGGGCGAGAACTTCGATCTGCACGCCGGCGGTGAGGACCTGATGTTTCCGCATCACGAGAATGAGATCGCGCAGAGCGAGACCGCGACGGGCAAGCCCTTCGCGCGCCATTGGATGCACGTCCGTTTCCTGCTCGTCGACGGCAAGAAAATGTCGAAGAGCGAGGGCAACTTCTTCACCCTGCGCGACCTGCTGCTCAAGGGTTACAAGGCCTCCGCCATCCGCCTGGCGCTCATCTCGGTTCCCTACCGACATCAGCTCAACTTCACATTCGAGGGGCTCACCGAGGCCACCAACGCCATCGACCGGCTGCGCACCTTCTACCAGCGGCTCACCACCGGCGCATTCCCCGAGGGTGCAAACCCGGCACTCCAGGATGCCGCGCAGAAGGCGCAATCCGATTACCGCGAAGCCCTGGCCAACGACCTGAACACCGCCGAGGCTCGGGCGCCGATCTTCGACCTCCTCCGCACTGCCAACACGGCGATCGATCAAAACGAGTTTTTCGCCGGCGACCGCGACGCGATCCTGGCCGTTCTTGCCGATTTTAACGCTGTCTTCGACGTGCTCGAGGATCGCGACGCCGAACCCACCCGCCGCGCACTCGAGTGGGCCGGGCGCGAGGGACGCGCCGCCGATGTTGCTCCCGAGCTGCTGGCCGCGCAGTCTATCACCGATGCCGAAGTGGACGCGCTGGTGGCCGAGCGCACCCTGGCC
>JASHVU010000273.1 GCA_030044455.1 Acidobacteriaceae bacterium
GGCCGCAGTCTGGATCACCTGCCTGGTCTTCTTTCAAACCGCGCTGTTGCTTGCCTACGCCTACGCGCACTGGCTCAGCCGCCGCCCGCACTTGTCTGTACATCTCGGGGTTCTGGCCGCCGCGCTGGCGTTCGCCATCTACTGGGCCTTCGGCGGCTTCGATCTCTCCAACGGCACCTCGCATCCCATTACCACCATCTTCTTCGCGCTCTCAATCTGGATCGGGCTTCCCTTCCTCGCACTCGGCGCCACCAGCCCGCTGCTGCAGGTGTGGTGGTCGCAGGTCGAGGGCACCGGCATTCCCTACAAGCTCTTCGCACTCTCCAACCTCGCCTCTCTGCTCGCGCTCGCTGCTTACCCCACACTCATTGAGCCAAACTTCACGCAGCGTGCGCAGCGCATCACCTGGCTATGTGGATTTGTCGTCTTTGCTCTGCTCTCGACCGCGCTGGCCGTTCGCGTTCGCCATACAACCAGCCCGCAACGCGCGATGCCGGACGATCTGACTCCGCTAGCCCCGCTCACTCCGCCAACTCCGCTGACCCGGCTCCTCTGGCTGCTGCTGCCCATGGGCGCGTCGATGCAATTGAGCGCCGTCACCAGCTACATCACTGCCAACATCGCGCCCATTCCGCTGCTTTGGATTCTCCCCCTCGGAGTTTATCTGGTCACCATTATTCTGGCCTTCGAGTTTCCCCGCCTGCTCCCGCGCGGAATCATTGTCCGCTTTCTCGTCGTGATGCTGGCCGGCCTGGCCTACATGCTCGCGCAAGTCGATGTCACCGTGCCAATGCGAATCGGGGTCGGGTTCTTTCTCGCCGAACTCCTTTTCGCCTGCCTGTTTTGCCACGCAGAAGCGTACGCGCTGCGTCCTCAACGCGCTTCTGAATCCACCATCTTCTATCTGCTCTTCGCCGCCGGCGGCGCGCTGGGCTCCTTCATCGTCGCCATCGGCTTTCCGCTTATCTTCTCGTACAACTACGATCTCGCCATCACCTTCTTCATCACCGCGCTGCTGGCGCTTATCGCCACATGGCGAAACGGTTGGCAACAGCGGCTGCTCTGGTCCGCGGCCACCGCCTCCATGCTGCTTCTCAACCTCTGGCTGAACATCGCCTATCAGCGCGGAACCACTGTAGCCGTACGCAACTTTTACGGCGCGCTGCGCGTGAAACAGAGCTTCAACTTCTCTGGCGCGGTGTTGCGCACGCTCACCAATGGCTCGATCCAGCACGGCACCCAGATCTTCGGCACTGATGCCGAAAGAAAAACTCCCACCACCTACTACGCTCTCGACTCCGGCGTGGGGCTCGCTTTGCGCTACTGCTGCCAAAATCAGCCGCGCAACATCGGCGTCATCGGCCTCGGCGCGGGAACCGTCGCCGCCTACGGCCAGCCCGGCGACAGCATCCGCTTCTACGAGATCAATCCCGCCGTCGCGCCCATCGCGCGCAACCTGTTCACTTATATTCGAGAGTCGGGAGCGAAAGTCTCCATCGTCCAGGGCGACGGACGTACCTCACTCGCCCCCGAGACCCCGCAGAACTTGAACGTACTGGTCGTCGATGCCTTTTCAGGTGACGCCATTCCGCTGCACCTGCTCACCGCAGAGGCCCTCGCACTCTATCGCCGCCATCTCGCCCCAGGAGGCATCATCGCTTTCCACATCTCAAATCAACATGTCGATCTTGAGCCCGCTGTCGCCTTGCTCGCGCAATCGGCGGGCATGAAAGCAATGCGCGTCTCCAGCCACGCCAACGACGAGCGCGGCGAGTTCAGCGCCTACTGGATGCTGGTCGCTAACAATGCTGACTTCTTCGCCCAACCGGCTGTCGCCGCCGAAGCCAAGCCATCCATCCTCAAGCCCGGTCTCCGCCTGTGGACTGACGACTACTCAAGTCTGTTGCCGCTGCTGCGGTGGTAAAACCGGCTGCGCGCCTGCAGCATTCATCGCCTCGCGACAGTTGCAGCTCCTTTCCGTTCGATGTATCTTGATGGACGCGCAGTAAAACAAATGAAGCACAATTTCAACTGAGCAAAAGGAAGCTCCCATGCAGCGTTCACGATCGGTTGGCTGGATTCACTCCTCACGATGGCTGTTGCTGGTTGCGCTCCTGGCTGTCGCTTATCATCCACAATCGGCCCGTGCCGAAACCAAAGTCATCACGGACGCAGACAAGGGAAGCGAAGTTCATCTCAAGGTCGGAGACACGCTTGAAGTCCGCCTGAAGTCGAATCCCTCAACCGGCTTTCAGTGGTTTGTCCATAAAGAATCGACGCCCCTGTTGAAACTGGATCACCAGTCGACTACCGAGCCTGCGGATTCTGCTCCAGGCCGCCCCGTCGTCCAGGTATTCACGTTTGAACCCCTCCGCGCCGGTAATGGAGTTCTTCTGCTCCACTACGTTCGTTCCTGGGAGAGTCCGGACCCCAACGAAGAGCGATTCACCCTGCGCCTTGTGATCGAGTAAGGGTTTCCCAGGGCGCTGCGAGCAATTCCTGTTGTCCAGATCTCAATTCCGGGATCTTGGACAGTGCAACGCCTTGACCACGCGCCGAATACTGACCCCTGATCCCTGTCCCCTGCTCCCTTGCGTCAGTTGCGTCTCGCCCGATAGAGTTTGAGCCGTGGCTTCTCCCGCGCGAGCACTGCATTTTCGTGCCCGCGGGACCTTTCCCACCAGCCTTTTTCGAGGATCCTGAATGTCTTCTTTACCCGTTTCTGCCATTTCCCAACGCGACATCGATTCCACACTGCGCGAAAACCGAGTTTTTCCGCCGCCGCCGGAGTTTGCCGCCGCGGCCCACATCAAGAGCCTCGAACAATACGAGTCGATGTACCGGGAGTCCATCCAAAACCCCGAAAAATTCTGGGCCGGCGTCGCCAGCGAGCTGCACTGGTTCAAGAAGTGGGACAAGGTGCTCGACTGGGATCTGCCCTGGGCCGAGTGGTTCGTGGGCGGCAAAACCAATCTTTGCTACAACTGCGTCGACCGCCACGCACTTGGCGAACGCGCGCAGAAAACCGCCATCATTTGGGAAGGCGAACCGGGCGAGATTCGCCGCCTCACTTTCGCCGAGCTGCACGTCGAAGTACAGAAGTTCGCCAACGCGCTCAAGTCTCTCGGCATCAAGAAAGGCGACCGGGTGGCTGTTTACATGGGCATGACACCCGAGCTGGCCATTGCCCTGCTGGCCTGCGCGCGCATCGGCGCCGTCCACAACGTCATCTTTGGCGGGTTCGCCGCCAACGCCATCGCCGACCGCGTCAACGACTCCGGCTGCATCGCCATCCTCACGCAGGATACGAGCTATCGCCGCGGTAACGAGATCCAGCTCAAGCGCACGGTTGACGAGGCTATGCCCGCCTGCCCCACCGTGAAGCACGTGGTGGTGTTCAAGCGCACCGGCTCACACGTGAAGATGACCGAAGGCCGCGACCACTGGTGGCACGACCTTGTGGCCGCTGCCGAGCCCGACTGCCTCTGCTCCGAGCAGGACGCAGAAGATCCGCTCTATATCCTTTACACCTCAGGCTCAACCGGCAAGCCGAAGGGCCTGCTGCACACCACCGGTGGCTACGCGGTGCAAACCTACATCACCACCAGGTACGTCTTCGACCTGCGCGAAGACGATATCTACTGGTGCACAGCCGATATCGGCTGGGTCACGGGCCACTCGTATGTGGTTTATGGCCCAATGCAGAACGGCGCAACTGTACTGATGTATGAGGGCGCGCCCAACTGGCCCGATTTTTCGCGCTTCTGGAAAATTGTCGACGATCATAAGGTCACCCTCTTCTACACCGCGCCCACGGCCATCCGCGCCTTCATCAAGTGGGGCGATGAATTCGTCGACAAGTACAAGCTCGATTCCCTTCGCCTCCTTGGGACGGTTGGCGAGCCCATCAATCCCGAGGCGTGGATGTGGTACCGCGAGAAGATCGGGCACAACCGCTGCCCCATCGTCGATACCTGGTGGCAGACTGAGACCGGCGCCATCCTCATCGCCCCAATCCCCGGCGCCGTGCCCACCAAGCCCGGCTCAGCCACGCGGCCTTTCTTCGGCATCGAGCCTGCGGTGGTCACGCGGCCCGACGCTAATGGCCACTACAAAACTGTTCCGGCCGGCCACGGCGGCCTGCTCGTGCTTAAGCGTCCCTGGCCATCGATGGCGCGCACGGTTTATGGCGATCCCGAACGCTTCAAGAGGACTTACTGGAGCGACGTGCCGGGCTGCTACTTTACCGGCGACGGCGCGCGCCAGGACGCCGACGGCTACTTCTGGCTGATGGGCCGCGTCGACGACGTGATCAATGTGAGCGGCCACCGGCTGGGAACAATGGAGGTGGAATCGGCTCTGGTCGCGCACTCCAAGGTTGCCGAGGCTGCTGTTGTAGGAAGGCCTGACGATCTGAAGGGCCAGGCCATCTCGGCGTTTGTCACGCTCGAGCACGGCAATGAACCGTCAGAAGCTCTTAAAGACGAGCTGCGCAAGTGGGTCGCCAAAGAGATTGGCGCGCTGGCGCGCCCTGACGACATCCGCTTTACCGAGTCGCTGCCCAAAACCCGCAGCGGCAAAATCATGCGCCGCCTGCTGCGCGAACTGGCCACGCACGGTGAAGTGAAGGGCGACGTAACCACGCTCGAAGATTTCACCGTGATCGCCAAGCTGAGAGAAGCGGAAGAGGGTTAGGGTTGTCACCATGCGCCGCCTCGTGTACTCAGTCGCAACCAGTCTCGACGGCTTTATCGCCGGGCCGAAGGGCGAGTACGACTGGATCGTTCACGATCCGGCAATCGACTTTGCGGCGATCTATCGCCGGTTCGATACGTTCCTGATGGGGCGGCTGACCTACGAACTCGCGCAATCGCAGAAGCCCATGTTGAAGAAGATGGGAATCAAGGTTGTGGTGGCGTCTGCCACGCTCGACCCCGCACAGCACAAGGATGTAACCATCCTGAGTAGCGGCGTGGCCGAAGCGGTCGCCGCGCTCAAGGCCAAGCCGGGCAAAGACATCTGGCTCTTCGGCGGAGGAGTGCTCTTCCGCAGTTTGGCCGACGCGGGCCTCGTCGATGCGGTCGATTTGACCGTAATTCCGGTGCTGCTGGGCGCAGGCGTACCGCTGCTGCCTGAAGGCGCTCGCGTGCGGCTCAAGCTGAACGAGAGCAAGGCGCTGGCCAGCGGCGTGCTGATGCTCAGTTACTCGGTCGTGCGACCGGAGTGATCGCGCCCATTTTGCCGCGCGTGGCATACAGATACCACGCCAGCCACGCCGGCGCGGTCCACAGGTAAAACGGCGAAGGCAGCTGAATGGCCGCGACCACGCCAACCATGCATCCCGCCCAGATCAACCCCAGCGGCACCCAGTCGCGCACGTCCTTGCCAGCCGCATACATGCCCGCCAGGATGGCCGGGAACAGCACTGCCTGGTCGGTGAAGAAACTGTAAGGAGTGCACACCGCGCCAACCAGTAGCACCAGCAATCCCTCGCGCCCCCACTGCCAGCCCTCGCCCCGCGTGGCGTAGTACCAGGCCGCCCACGCGCAGGCCGGCACCTCGGGCACAAATTCGATCCAATGTGCGGCAGGATTGATTGCGAATCGCATGGCGACGGCGAGCGTCGGAATGAACACGTCGAGCACGCGGGTGGACCGCATCATATCGAAGTACTGCTGCCAAGCCTGGCCATCGAGCCCGAGTGTAAGCCCGCAGCTTACTACCAGCGCCAGAACGAATCCGCCGATCACGGCAAAACTGCGCCGGCGCACACTCCACAACACCAGCACCACGACACAGGGCAGAAACAGGTGCGGCTTGAGCGCGCAGCCCAGCAAGGCCGCGCCGGCCAGCCAGGGCCGCGTCTTGTGCAGCCACAAAAATAGCGACACGCCGAGCAGGAAGAATATCCCCAGCTGGCCGGCCATCAAACACGCCAGAATGGGTGGAAAGCCAAACACAAAAACATGCAGTCGGCTGTCGGGGCGGCCGTGCACGATCCACAAAACCCACATGGCCAGGCCCGTGCAGGCCAGCAGCATTGCCAGCCACAGCAACAACCCGGCCTTGGCGCCCATATAGCCCAGCAGCAGCGCGAGTTCAAAAGCCACCGGCGGGCTGAAGGTCACCTTGGGCGAGTCTTCTTCAAGGCCTCGTGATTTTTCCAGCCGATAAATTGCGGCGATGTCGTAGGGATCCGCGTGATGCGCGAGTTGCTGTTCGGCAGCCCAGTATTGGATGTAGTCGCGCCCGCAGGCGTTCTTGTCGTCAATGGTGAGCGCGTAAATGCCGAGGACGAAGCAGGCTCCAAGGGCAATAATGGCTGCCGCCCCAAGCCTTCGGCCTGGACTGTCCTTCACCGGAGCGCTTTTGATCTCACCAGCCATCTGAAGCTCCGGTTGAGAGAATCAGAAGTGGTAAGTCAAGCCTATGGTGGCGCTCGAGTTCCACGTCCTGTGCGGCGAATAGCCGAGCAGCGCCGTGTTGTCGCGAAGCGAGAACGCGGCGCCAATCTTGTCGCCCGAAACGCGGATGGAGAAACGGTCGCTCAGGCGGTAGTACAGGCCGCCGCCGAAACCGCCCGCAAAAGAGAAATTGGGCGTCATTTGCTCACCACCGGTGTGCTCTACGCCCATGCCACCATGAAAGAATCCGCCCACCCGGTCATAGATATCGGCGTGAAACTCAGGCCCGGCAAGAACTTCGTAGACCGACGGGTCTCCTGGGTTGGCGGTGTTGTTGTTCACGCCGCCTCCGCCGCTCCCGATGCTGAGAGGCGGTTTGAAGTAATTGCCCATCACCGAAAAACCAAAATACTTGCCCCAATCTCGCATGGCGTTCAACTCAACGCCGATCAATCCGTAGCGCGACTGGTTCACTTGGTTGATGCTGGTGTAGCCCCAACCGGCATACACCTCGTACTTGGGAGCCGCTGCCGGTCCACCGGGACCCTTGCTTTCTGGCGAACCCACCTGGCCTGCGGCCTGCTGGGGAAAAAACAGCAATGCCGGCGTCATGGCCAGCGCCAACTTGAAAGAACTCCGTAAGATCGTACCCAACAACTTCTTCTCCAACGTCAGAATCTCCTCGAACCGCCCATCATGGCGCCGGCACACACAATCGCCGCGCGCAACTAGATCGGTCTGCGGCGCGGCGCCGGTAATGACAATCAAAACGCAGATAGTGATCCTTCAAAAGAATACCCTTTACCCCCCACATCCACGAAGCGGCGCGTATCCCATGTGGCGCACTCATCGAGCTTGGACGGGCACTGGTTCAGCCAGGTGCAGCACCTTATCTGACTTGTCTTTCACTGTGACGGCCACGCCCTTCGGAAGGTAGCGCGAAATCACTGCCGGATCAAACCAATCCATCTCCCATGCATCTTCAATCCCGACCAGCGTGTAGTCGCCCGGCGCCACATTCAACAGCGTAAAGCTGCCGTCAGAGTCGCTTTGATCGCGGCGAGCCAGCTCCTCAATGGCTGAAAGATCCTTGGGAACCAGTATCACCATCGCTCCTGCCACGCCCTTGCTGTCTTTGCGCGCAAATCCTTCAATGCGGGTGTTGCCGGCGCTCACCGTGACAACCAGCGACAGGGGCTTGTCGTTCACTTCAATGCGATTTCCCGCCTGCGCCTTGCCGCCGCGCGGCCCGACAGACACGACCGAAATTTGAGTCTCCGCCATGACTTCAACCAGCCACGAACCTGGGGGAACATTATTCAGTTTGAATGAACCGGCATCAATCTGCCTCGGCGTGATCGGGGGCCCGGTTCCGTCTGCCGGCTGCAGCACAATCCCTGCGCGGCCCGTCAGCGCAACGCCGGGGGCCGTTTCGACCACTCCCGAGACGGTTTGCGTGGGCACACCCGCAGAGGGATCCACCTGCTGGCTCGATGAGGCGTCCAGTTCTACCACGCGCGGAGGATCGCCTTGCGTCAGTTCGTAACGGCCGGGCGCAATGCCCGACATTTGCAACGTTCCGCCCGCACTCCCGGGCTCCATTACCTCGAGATCGTCCAAGGGCAAATCGTTGCCAAAAGCAGTCGCCTGCAAGGTGGGAGGCGCCAGCGAGCCATCGGTTTTTAGCGGCGCCATGACTGCAATCCGCACCGCCGGAACCGCATGCATGCTGACGTCGGCCTCAAGGCGCGAGCCGGTTGCAAGGGTGATATCGCTTGCCGAGCTCTCGTCGGTGGTCGAATCGAAATAGGTCACCGGATACGCCACGTCCAGCGCTGCCTCTGACTCGGTTTCCGGTGCCGGCGAATAACCCGGGTTCCGGTTCATCGCGTACCACGGCTTTGCCCTGACCGCGATCAGGTAGTCGCCCGGTTCGAGGCCCGAGAATTCGTAGCCGCCGGTATCGTCGGTTTGTACCGCTTGCACCTGTTCGATCCGCTCTCCGGGTACATGCCGATGCGGCTTTTCGTAAAGCATCACGCTGGCGCCATCCACCGGATCGCCGCCATCCGAAGTGACCGTTCCGTAAATGACCGCGGCCAGCGAGAGCTTGAAGACGAGGTGTTCCGTGTCCTGGCCGGGTCCGGTCACAATGGCCGAGTTGTACTCAAAGTGCTGGTTGTAAAACCCGGTCGTGTAACCGCGCTTTGAAGCCGTGAGCTGGTACTTCCCCGCGGAAAGCGAATCCATTGAGAACTGGCCGTCGTCGCCTGACTCGGTGGATGCAACGACTTGACTATTTTCAACGGTGAGCAGCGCCACTGCCGCACCGCGCACCGGCTCGCCGGTGGTTGCATTCACCACCGTCCCGGCAACCCGATAACCCTGCGCAGCGGGTGTGGTTCGCACCGCGGGAGCGGTCTGCGCATGCGCCGCAGTCAACGCCATCGCTGCGACTACCGACGCAATCAACTGCCGCTGACCAATCACCCGTGCCATTTACGCTCCTAGTCCCTAGTCCCTAGTCCCTAGTCCTTAGTCCCTTAGTCCTTTAGTCCCTGGCCCTGTCCCCTGCCTTTACGGCACTTGCACCACCAAATCTGACGTCGCACCCGGCGAAAGCGTTACCGCCTGGCTGGGCAAGGCCGCCAGCACCGCGGGATTCCTGTATTCGAATGACGTGTTCCCTTCCAGCGTGTACACGTGATAATTCCCGGGAGTCAGCCCGTTGAGCGTGATAGATCCGCCCGTCGACGGCCGCAATGTAACCTCCCGGGGATCGACGGTCGAGTCGAAGTCAGCAATTGCGTACACCGAGTAGTATTTCTCCTCGCCTGGCCTCATTGCTTCAAGAGTCTGGGGCAGGCTCAGAGTAAGCGTGGCACAATCGTCGCGAACGGTAAGCTCGAGCGGTGCCTGTACCCCCGCCTGCCCAACCAGCAGTGGTTCACGGGCCAGGTTCGCGCCTCCGGCAGTGAACGAGCTCTCGCAATAACCGCCCTGTGCAGGCTGCATGTGTACCCAGTAGGCGCCGGGCGCAATCGGCTGTCCGACGAGAGGGCCGGGCCACCGGCCGCTGGCAAGTTCGGTCACCATGCTTTCATCAGGCAATTGGCCGGGCGACTGAGGAGCCTGCGTCGCCGTGACAACAAACTGGACCGAAGAGCCAACCTGTTCGCCCGAGCCGCTGCGCAGCACATTCAGCTGGACCTGGATTGGAGGCGCTTCAGTGAGCGCCACGCGCAGATTGGTGATGGGCTGCCCCGCGACCTGGAGATCTACGGCGCCCTGCAGCATCGGTGCGCCCCCCCGGCGCTGGGCGAAGTCAAGAGAGAAGCTTTGTCTTTGCCCCTCAAGAGAGATGCTTAGTTGGAGTGTTGTGCTAATCGAAAGCCGGTAACTGCCATCGGGCAGCGATGCCTCAATCAACTTCGCATTGGAATCGTAGCGAGCGGGATAGGGCAGCACCCGGCCGGAGATGTCCATCACCTGCACTGCGTAGTCAGAGACGCCCCCGGCAAAGGCGGGGGGCAACACCGCCGTTGCGGTTACGGTTTGAAATGCTTCGCGTGTTAGCGTCAGATTTGCCTGCACGGTTGCGCCCGGCGCTACTGTGATCCTTGATGCTCCCGAGGGATCGCGCGCGTCGGGATAGAAGACGGTCGCGAATCCCCATTCATGGGTTGCGCTGCCGCGGCCCGCTTCGACCGGCAGATTCATATCCTCTGAATCGAGCGACGGCTCGGAGTAGAGCTCGTACACGCCCGGGGCCAGTTCGCCAAACCGAAACGCACCGTCGCTGCGCGTTTTGGCGCTTCCCGCCGACGCCCAGCCTGCGCGCCCATTTACCAGAACCCGCCGCAGCAAGTTCAAACTGATTCCTTCGGCCGAATCGCCATTCGATAGGTCGATCTGCCCCTGAATGGCGCCGGTGGGCATGAGCGAGAACTCCACGTCGGGCATATCCGCGGTCAGCATCACGTTGTGCGGCGCGGGTGAAATCGTGTCCATCACCTCCGATGCTTCACTTGAGGCAGCGTCAATGTAACCCGGCTTGCGTATGGAAACGATGACAGGACCAACGGGAAGATTGGGGATCTCGAATTTTCCATCCCCGTCGGTCAACGCGGCGGTAGCTGCATCGCCTTCGACTGAAACCAGCGCGCGGGCAAGCGGCTCGCCACTGGCCGCGTCGCGCACTACTCCGTGCAGCGTGGCCGGCGCCGGCGCTGCCTGCAGCGGCTGCTGTCCCGCATTCTGCTGGGTATCGGCGCCGGCAAGGGGCTGCAGCGGTTCCTGCGCTGGAGCGGCCAGCGCAATGACCATGAACCCGAGAAGGCTCAGTCCGCATGCTCGCCGCAGGATGAAGGACGCCAGACTCACTACGCTTTTGCCGCACTCCGGATTGAGTCTCGAAATCAAACACCATTGTGACGGCGCGGGCCACGGTTAGGAAAGCAGCAGGGTTGAATTCCCGTGGCAATTTGAATGCCGGACTCCGGCGGCATCAATGGTGCGGGTCTGGCAAGGTTTCACTGTCGTCGAGATACCAGGGGATATTGATCACCACGATGCGCCGATTGCCGCGCACCAGCAGGATCACCTTGAGCAGATCGGCACGGCGGTTGTGGAGCAGCCCTTGCCACCAATGCTGCACCACCAGCTCCGGCACCAGCACGCAGACCTTGCGGTTGCCTGTCTCCTTTTCCACTTTCAGCACGAAGTCAACCACCGGCTGCAGAACGTACCGGTACGGCGATTTTAGAGTAACGAGCGTGGGAACACTGCGGCCGGCAGCCTCGAGCGGCGCGACAATGTTCTGCCCCCATTCCGTGCAGAAGGGGTCAGTGTCTTCGCCTACCTGCACGTGAATGCAGCGAACGTCTTGAGAGATGGCGAGCGCGAATGAAAGAGCCTTCTCAGAAATGCGACTCCAGCGGTCAACCGGAATCACCACTACCGGTTGTTCCGGTTCTGCGGGGATCATGGGCCGGTCGAGATCGATCTCCGCAGCCACCCGCTCGTAGTGCCGCTTCACCGTCCGCATTACCACAATCATCACGACCACCAGCAATGCGGTAATCCACGCGCCGTCAATGAACTTGGCCACCAGCACCACCAGCGCTGTAATGCCGGTCGCCACCGCGCCCAGCAGATTCACCATCATGCGCAGCGGCGCATTGCCCTGCCGCTTCCAGTGCATCACCATGTCCGCCTGCGAAAGCGTGAACGCCATGAACGCGCCGATTGCAAAAAGCGGAATCAGCCGGTCGGTTACGCCCCCGAAGATGATGAGCAAAAGCCCGGCCAGCACGACCAGCACATAAATGCCCCATGAATAGAGCAGCCGGCGGCCGCGAATCAGAAAGATGCGCGGCATGTAGTCGTCG
>JASHVU010000018.1 GCA_030044455.1 Acidobacteriaceae bacterium
CAACCATCTAGCGCACAAAACTAAGCACCAGTCAATAGCTATACTTATGAATCCTTTATACTTAGACGTGGTGCGATATGTATATTGTTACCGTTCGCAAAAACTCTCTCACTAAACGCATTACAATCAACACGTTGCGGCCAGGTATGGGACAATAAACGGGTTATGGGTCATCTTTTGCGTCTCCCTGGGTACAACTCTATGAAAATAAAGCCCCGGGTTTGCTTGCGTTGGGGCGCCAAAACAGTACCGAAACGAGTGCGGCCCGGGGTCACTGGCTGCGTTCAGCCAGTGATCCCGGGCCTCCATTTTTCAGGAGGATTCTATGCCCTGAACTGAATGTAGCGCAGAAGGGGAAAATTATCTGCAAAACAGCAGAGCGAGGGTATTTCTCTTTAATAAGTATGGCTTTCAGCGGAATTGTCTTTCAGACCCAGGATGGGCTCCAGCAGAATAGTGGCAGGTTCAAGCTTTCCCGACTCCAAGCTATGCTTCGCCACGTTCTCATCTTCGGCCTGGTTGGCGGCGTTCTCGTGGTCCTGCTCAGGCTCACTGAGTACCGGCTTCTGGTGATTGAGCATTCATTTGAGCTCTACGCCGGGCTGATTGCAGCGATCTTCGCCGCACTCGGCATCTGGCTTGGCATCAGGCTGAATGCTTCGCACCGCAAAGTAATCATGGTGGAGGCGCCGCAGCCGAATGGCCAGCCCTTCACTCTCAACCAGAAAAAACGGGACGAACTGGGCATTACTCCGCGGGAGCTCGAGATCCTGGAGCTGGTGGCCACCGGCATGAGCAATCGCGAGATCGCGGGGAAGCTGTACGTAAGCGAGAACACGGTAAAGACACATTGCAGCCGCGCCTTCGACAAGCTTGGCGCCAAACGCAGAACGCAGGCAGTGCAGCTCGGCAAGGAATTAGGTTTGATTCCATAGAATTACGGGGGTGAATCCGAGATTAGTTTGTAAGCGAATTCGGGTCTCTCTGAGGGTTTGGATGCTCTCAGTACTGCCGGTCAGGAGACCGGCGGTACAGCCGGCTGGAGCCCCGCGCTACCATTTGGCGTCGTCCGAACAAATGATTTTTGACTCAGCGCGACAAAATCACCCGAAAGGATGACGACAATCGGCGCCGAAACCCCGCATCGTCACTCCACAAGAAAGCCGATCGATACTCGAAACAGGAGCCCACCATGAAGAAAACCGTCCTCACCTTCGGCCTGATCGCCGGCGTCATGATCTCCGTCCTTTCGGGCGTCATGATGCTCATCGAAGACAAGACCAGTTTCGGCCACGGAAAGTCCGTCGGCTACGTCATCGGCTACACCATCATGGTGGCGTCGTTCCTGCTGGTCTACTTCGGCATTCGCAGCTACCGCGACAACTCGCTCGCCGGCCACATCGGATTCGGTCGCGCCTTCACCTGCGGCATCCTGATCACGCTGATCACCACCGTCTGCTACGTCGCCATGTGGGAGGTGCTGTTCTTCGGCTTCATGCCCCACTCCATGGACAGCTACTTCGCGGAACAGATTCACAAGGTGCAGTCAGCGGGCCTTGATCCCGCCACCACAGCCGCGCGGGTCGCCCAACTACAGCAGTCCCAGCAGGCTTACCAGAACCCCTTGGTCAACGTGGCTTTCACTTTCATGGAGCCACTACCCGTCGGCCTTATCATTACCCTCATCTCCGCGGCGGTGCTCCGCCGCAAGGCCCCTGCCGCAGCCACCGCCGCTACCGGAGTCATGACAACATAAATAAAAGGCCGAGTGTAGGTCCCGACCATATGTATCCTGAACTGCAAAACATTTCTCAAAGGAGACTGCATGGCTTCAATCACTGGATTTGGCGGAATATTCTTGCGGGCGAACGATCCCAAAGCTCTTTATGAATGGTACGAGCGGCATCTTGGCCTGGTGAAGTCAGAGGGAGCATTCGCGTTTGCTCCACCGACCAAGCACCCTCATGTCATCTTCGCCCTCTTCAAACCCGACAATGACTACTTTCCTCCGGCGCAGAAAGCAATGCTCAATCTGCAGGTGGACGACCTGGATGGAGTGCTGGACCGTTTGACGAGCGAAGGCGTCGCCGTCGACCCAAAACGCGAGAGCTACGACTTCGGGAAGTTCGGCTGGATCACCGATCCCGAAGGAAACCGCGTGGAGCTTTGGCAGCCGATCGCAAACGAATAATGCCGAGGGCGGACCTGCTCCGCCGTGCCGGTTATTCGCTCAGGATTCCTTGCCCACCACCAGAATCTGGAAGGAGTGCGGGATCATGGGCGCCCAATTGCGGCGCCACGCCGGCGGAGGGCCGCCTTGGCCCGGCGCGCCCCCCGGCGCGGGACTACCGGCAGCGGGTGCAGCATCGGCCGACTGTGCTGGCACTGGCCCGAACTCAGCCGTGATCAGGTAAACGTTGCCGGTCTTGGTATCGAGCGTGTGAGTCTTGGCGCGCGCCGGTGTCAACACTGTTTGCTCGACTGCGAAATCGGTGGGCGAGTTCTCTTTCACCACCGTCAGTGTGCCGTCGCCCTGCGAGGTGAAAGCTTCCATGGTCTCGGGATTGAACGACGCGCCATCGCAGCCAACGCCGATGGGCAGATCGGTAATGATGTGGCCGTCGGCCGCCGAGAGAATCACCATGTTGTTCTTTTCGCGGCAGGCGGCAAACAGAATGCCGTTTTTGGCATCGAGCGCCAGGCCCGCGCAGCCTGAGCCTCGGCTGGAGAGATCGTAGGTGCCAACCATCTTCATGGTATTTGCGTCGATGACTGCGATTGCGGCCTTGTTCACGATATCTACGTAGATTTTGCCGTGGCCGTCGGTCGCGGCCTGCTCGGGCGCGCCGCCAATATTGATGGTGCCAAGGATCGATCCATCCTTATCGTCGATCACGGTGATGTTTGGTTCGGAGTGACTCAGAACGTAAAAGCGATGGTTGTATGCATCATTCAAATAGCCGTCGGGATTGCCCTCGACATCGATCTTCTTGATCACTGCGAAGGTCTTCGAGTCGAACATCGTTATCGGCTTCGAGGTCGCAAATCCGTGCCCGGTCGCGGTATCAACCGCGGCGCCGTGGGCACTGGTGTTGGGAATGTCGCCCACCTGCGCGAGCGTGTCGAGATTGAAGACTCCGATGTGGCCGGCAGGACCGGATCGTGCAACGTAAAGATTGCGGCCGTCGGGATCTGCAGTCACGTAGTCGAAGCCGCCGTCGCCGCCGGTGAGCTGAATCTTCTCGACGTGGTACGGGCCGCTGGGCTGGGGTT
>JASHVU010000274.1 GCA_030044455.1 Acidobacteriaceae bacterium
GAAAAAAATCTTGGCCTGTGCGCCTTCAAAGCGAATAACTATTCTGAGGCGATACGCGCTCTCTCTCAGGCGCTTCAGGTTGAGCCCGGATCGCATCCACTGATGGCCATGCTGGGCATCTCCTATTTCGCGACCGATCAATATGCCGATGCCGCGCGAACATTTGCTCCTCTCGATCAAGCGGGCATGCAGGATGCCGAAGTCGGTTATCCCTGGGCTGCATCGCTCGCGCACCTGGGAGACATGAAGCAGGCTACCCGGGTATTAAGCGAATTCGAATCACAACCGCGCTCCGATGAGACGCTCCTTCTGATTGGACAGCTTTGGACCGAGATCGGCGACTATGCCCGTGCCACGGCAACCCTCGAGCGTGCGCTCCAGTCCAATCCATCGTTGTCTAAAGCGCATTTCTACGAGGGACTCGCCTATATCCGCTGGGAGCATTGGGACGACGCCGAAAGGGAATTCAAAGCCGAGCTGAGTCTCAACCCAGGCGACGCCGACGCCAACTACCACCTTGGCTACGTATACTTACAAGAGTCGAAGATCGACGCTGCAGCAGCGTTGTTTCTTGCCATCATCAATGCCGATCCCGACTTTGCCAAAGCCCAGTATCAATTGGGGAAGATTCAACTTGACCGGGGCCAGGCCACGGAAGCGGTGACCCATCTGGAAGCCGCAGCCAGGCTTATGCCGCAAACGGATTATGTGCACTATCAATTGCAGGCTGCCTATCGCAAGCTTGGCCGCAGCGCTGACGCCGATCGTGAATTAGAAATCTACAAGGCTCTGGAGGCCAAATCCCGAGAAGCCGCCGGGAGTGCGGCGAAGCAGACCCCATAGGGAAAGGGAACATCAGCTTGTTCACTCGACGCTTTCGAGCCAGCCTGGTACTTGACATCGTCCAAAACATCGGTGTCTGGTTTTGTGTTTTGAATATTGCGGCTGCACAAATGGGAGAGGGACATCCTACTCCTCCACCTCCGCCGCCGGGCGCGAAATCCACCAGGTGCAGCGGTCGCCCGGTTCCACAGCTCGAAGACATCACCTCCCGGGCCGGCATCACCTTCAAACATGCGTCGGATCCCGATAAACGGTACATCATGGAGTCGATGAGCGGCGGTGTGATCCTGATCGATTACGACAGGGACGGCTGGCCCGACATTTACTTCACCAATCAGCCCACGGTCGCACAGGCTCTCAAGGGAATGAGGCCTCTAGGCGCTCTCTATCACAACAACCACGACGGCACCTTCACCGATGTCACTGAGAAGGCTGGGCTGACCACCCCCTGCCTCGGCGACGGTGGAGCAGTAGGAGACTTCAATAACGACGGGTGGCCCGATCTTTATCTCACCTGTCTCGGCGGCAACGTCCTTTACCGCAACAACGGCGATGGCACATTCACCGATGTTACAGCCAAGGCAGGCGTGGCCGACGGCCGCTACTCAACTGGCGCAGCCTTTGGTGATTACGACAACGACGGGTTTGCCGACCTGATGGTGGTCAACTACGTCGATTTTCACCTGAGCGATCTGCCCACCTTTGGCAGCGCCTCGTTCTGCAAGTACAAAGGCATCGACGTGCAATGCGGTCCGCGCGGCCTGCGCGGTGCGGGTGACTCGCTCTTCCACAACAATGGCGACGGCACTTTCACCGATGTCTCAAAAGCTGCCGGGGTCAGCGATCCCGATGGCTATTACGGCTTGGGCGTTGTGTGGGCAGACTTCAACAATACCGGCCGCCCCGATATCTACGTCACCAACGACTCAACGCCCAAGTACCTTTACAAGAACCTGGGTAATGGCAAATTCGAAGATATCGGCCTTCAATCCGGCACTGCGGTCAGCGAAGACGGCTCGGAGCAGGCTTCAATGGGTATTGCCCTCGGCGACTACAATCACACCGGCCGTCCTTCGATTTTCGTTACCAATTTTACCGACGAAAACGTGCTTCTCTACCGCAACGACGGCGACTGGAACTTCAAAGAAGATTCGTACGAGGCCGGCGTTGCGCTCCCTTCGCTGCCCTATGTCAAGTGGGGAGATGCTTTCGTCGATCTGGATAACGATGGTTGGCTCGATCTCATTCTGGTCGACGGCCACGTTTATCCGCAGGTCGATTCGCTGCCCTCCGGCGCCGGCTATCGACAGCCGAAGGTGCTTGAGCTCAACCAGAAAAACGGCACCTTCTGCGACGCCAGCGATCAGGCCGGGAAGGCACTCATGGAGAAGCGCGTATCGCGCGGCCTCGCAGTGGGAGATCTGTTTAACGATGGCAACATGGATGTCGTCGTTGAAGACCTCGACGGTGCACCCATGCTGTTGCGCAACCACGGCGTTCCCGGGCGCCACTGGGTGAGCTTTGAGCTCGATGGAACGAAAAGCAATCGCCTCGCGCTCAATGCGCGCCTCACACTCGTTGCCGGAGGCATGACGCAGACCGACGAAGTCCACAGTGGCGGAAGCTATCTTTCGCAGAACGACCTGCGCGTCCACTTCGGCCTGGGCAGCGCCACGAAGATCGACAAGGTCGAGATCCACTGGCCATCCGGCCTGGTTGAAGACCTGACCAATCTGGCCGTCGATCAGCACTACAACGTACTGGAAGGCAAGGGCGTGGTGGATCCCGCGGTCGCGAGACCCAGGCCGGTCAAAAAGCCGTAGGCGGTGGTCGACCCAAGGATAATAATGATCCTCACAGTCCACCTGGATGATTTAAGGTCGAGCAACTATGGAGAAGATGAAGCGTATTCTTCGATTCGCAGCCTCAATAGCGCTTGTAGCTTACGTGAGCCTCGATTCTGCGTGTTACGCCTCTGCTCAACAGTCGACCCCAGCTGGCATTGTGGGGCGCTGGTTCTCGCTGGAAAGATCCAAAGGCGGAATAGGGGGACTGTGCGAGTTTCGCTCGGACGGCGCGGTTGACTACAGCATAGGTGCAGTTGTGGATGCGTCATGGCGCATCGAAAACAACCAGCTTATATTACCTCCCGCCACAACGGACGGTCCTGAGCAGAAGTACACGCTGAAATGGCTCGGCGACAATAAACTCAGATTGGAAACCGAAGGGACCGTCACGGTGCTCGCACGTGTGGGAGACCGCCCCAATGCCCGCAAACCGATCATAGGCGAGTGGCTTGAGAAGCGTGAAATGAGTGGACTCAATCTTGAAGCCCACTGGTTGATTTACGAGGACGGCAAGATGCTTTTTATCATGCCGATCAAGATTCAGCACGGGACCTACACAGTCTCGGGTTCCTCTCTCTTCCTCAAGGTTCCGGGCCTGGAGAAGCCCGAATTCAGATTCAAGATTCTGGATAACTCATTGACCCTTTCCGATGCGGAAGGCGGTCAAGAATCTCACTACGTACGCTACTAGGCAGCACACCTCGGCCGTTGCTCAGATTGGAAGATTCTTCTGAACTGAAACTGGCGGGTGGCCACGATCTCGATGCTCGCCCCAAACCACTTTAAGGGTGCCCCCGGTCCCTCGCATCCGGGGACCGGGGATGGGAAGTCTCGCTCGCCAGCACCGATGAATTCCCCTCACTACTTCGCCGGCTTCGGGATGCACTCAATGCGAAATCGCGGAGTTGTTTTCGGAAAGCGGCTCTGTGCTTCCTTGGTCAACTCGACCCGCAGCTCGTGCGGCTTTCCGTCCATCTTTGCCGGCTGGTAACCGAGCGTGTAGCGAGCATGAAGTTGAGAGATGATGTAGTCAATTGTGGGCGGAAAGAGATTTGTCTGGGTAGTGGAGTAGAACTGCCCGCCGGTGGTACGGCAATAGTAATGCACCTGATTGTATGTCTGGCCGCTGCCCACATCCTCCAGCACATCATGATGCAGTTCCACTTCGCCCAATCCATAAACCATACCCGATGATTCCATCAAAGCCTCAATGATGGTGTTGGCCTCACGCGAGTCAGTGCCGCCCTGGTCTCCGTTCAGGAAAAGAAATACCGGCATGTAAGGCTGGGTTGCCCCGCCACTCGGCTTGGCGTTCTTCGTACTTTCCACCGCCATGTTCACCATGTGCAGCATTGCCTGCATCCCGGCCCTGTCGTTCGCATTGGCCACCTTGGGACCCAACACCTGATCCACTGCGCTCAGCGCGGCGTCGACGTCGGTTCCCGGAGCCATGTCAATCCTGGCCTGGCCATCGTCACACCAGTGCGCCACTCCCAGAAGATCTTGTTGCCCCAGGTGCTGGAGCGACGGCTTGATATCCTGCAAACTTCCCTTGATAAAGAGCGAACCGAAATCCGCGGGAATGCCCGTGTTGCACTGCACAATCAGCCACAGCGCGATGGGTCGTGCGTCAGCGCCCGCGCTGAAACTTTGGATGGCGACCTCCTTCCTGTTGTCGAAGAGCCGAAAGTCTTCTTTTTTTAATTGCGTCAGAAGAACCGGAGCATGAGTACTTGGATCTTCCTGTTCGGCGACACCGTCGACCAGCGTCAAGGTTGCCTGCGGCTGAGCCGCAGCAGCGGGGTTTGGCGCTTGCGCGGCCATCGGTAGTGAGCATGCTAACGATGAAGTAAATACGAAGAAGAGCACTTGCGAGTTAAGTTTCATACAGGGCTGAGCCACTCCTTAACATCGCAATCATTGTAGGTGTACTGCGCAGCTGGTGTTAAGCTCCTGCGCAGGAAAAAATCCGTGGTAATGGCAGCCCTTATTCGGAGTCCGGGCCTATCTCGTTGCGCAGCGCTCCAGGCCCGCAATCGTTGAGTTATCCCCTAGCGCCCCGCCCCGCTCACCGGCCCAATCTCCACGGGCATGTCGATGGTGCCAAGATTGTGCGTGGACAAGTCGCTGACGCCGAGACGAAGGCGGTATTTCCCCGGCTTGAGAGTCAGCTCCTGGTGCAGCGGCACCCCGGTTGTCATGGCGATTTTGTATTGGTCGGGGGCCAGATCAAGCTTCAACACGCCGGAGGTCTGCGGAGGCGCGGCCACTTGTTGCTCGCCGTCGTTCAGGGCAATGAGCAGAACCAGGAATTGCGCGTGGTGCTTGCCATCTGCCGTGGTTGTAAAACCCGCGTTGGAGGGATCGAGAGCCGAATCGACGCTCACATTGGGGTGTTTCGCGCTGGGCAGCCCGACCCGGGCCCTGAGGCCCAGCATGGTCGACTCCGGGGTCGCAGGCTGCATGGCAATGTGCAGATCCCGCACGCTGTCGCCCTGAGGGTGAGTATCGGGATCGGCATAATATCCGTGCCGATAGTCGAGCGACCCGCCTCTGCCCACAAGCTCCACATGAATTTTGCGAAACTGGCCGTTCCACTTATCGTTTGAGGGCCGGTAGGCGATGGTGTAATAGTTAGCGCCGTCAAGCATACTGCGCCGCAGGGCTCCGGCAAAGTCGTTGGTGCCAACAAAAGCTTCACCACCGGTTTGATCGGCAAGGTCGTTAGCCGCGAATCTGAGATCCTGCCGGGCGCTGAACTGGTGCTGGTTGGTGTCGCCCATCTGCGGGTGCATGGTCGAGCCTGAGGGCCCGCCAATGCCGGACACAGAGCCAATGCCACTGCTGCTGGAGGGAATACCGGCCTCTTCAAGCCCGAGCAGGTTGATGGGATACACCGATATCTGCGAGTTGGCAATCAGGTCGGCTGTCTCGCGAGCTTGCGCCATGTCGGCAGTGCCCCTCCTAAAACGAGAATCCGTGATCTGGGCTCCTACAGAGACGGGGAAATCTTCAGAGAGCCAGAGCAGGTTCTTACGGCCCGGATAGCCGCCGCAGGCCCGAGCCAGCTCCGCCAGGGCCGCGACGGTGATGTATCCGCGGTTGTCCTGGAGAGTCGCTTCCTGGTTTCCCTCCGAGGCCTTTAACTTCTCAGCCGAACCGCCGGGATCGTAACCGATGTTTTGCGAGAAGTAGGCAATGAAGTCGTCATCCTGCTGGGCCTCAGACTTCGATCGGATGAAGCTCATATCGGTCGGATTGATGGCCTGCGCAGCCGCCAGCAGCCGATCGGAGCTGCCGGTAAAATTCTGCACCATGCGCAGCCGGTCACTGAGCACAAAAAGCGCCACGCTCTGTCCGGGCGGCATTTCCTTTAGGAACGCAAGAAGTTGCTTGCGCGCGTAAAGCAGATCGGATCTGGGAGTATTTAAGAGGTCAAACAGGATGATATTGATGGCGCCCGCCACTTGGCCGCGGGGAACATTCGTAAACTGCAGTTGCGGCATGACCGGAGGGGGCAAGTTTTTCCCGGCCGCCTGGTCTGCCGGATCGAAGCTGTGCGCAGCAAAAAAATCCACCTTCTGCTGGCGCCCATCTTCCTCTATTTTGAAGTCCTGTTGCGTCAGACCCCGAATTACCTGCCCGCTTCGGTCGCGAGCAACAATATCTACATAGACCAGGCGGCTGTTCACCTGAACGGTACCGGCGTCGGGCACTTCCTGTGCCCGGCCCTCACTCACGGTGGCGAGCAACAGGACAACATGCGCGACAAGACTCGCGGTCCCCAAAAACCCAATCCTGTGAGCCATCGACCCCGACCCCCTTCAGGAACCAGCGGCGAGCCGGGCCCTGCAACTGCGTATGCGAACCAATTGTTCCCGATGAGATTAGCAGCCCATAATTGCCCATTGCAATTGGCTAAATTGACTTAAAATGTGAGTCAAGTCACGCGCGGAATTCGCTTGGCGGAGATACTCTTCCACCGGGTGTCTTTTGGGGAGAATCATGGGGTCCCGATCCGTCAATTTTCTGATTGCAGGGGCTGTCGCTTCCGGCACGGTGTTCCTGGTCTGCTCCGCGGGAGTGCGGCCTTTTTCCGGGCAGCATGCGCAGGCCGCGAGCCAGCTGGCGAAAGTTGACATCGACTACCCCTTGGAAGGTTCAATCTTCCCGCCCGAGATCACTCCACCCACTTTTCTTTGGCACGATCGCAGCGAAACGGCAAAACGATGGGTCGTTGAAGTTTCCTTCGCTGACCACTCCAAGTCAATCCGCACCTGGTCAGCCGGCGAATTCATGAAGGTGGGCGAAAGCGATCCCCGCGCCGGCGACGCTGCCATTCTGATTCCAACACTGGCCGATGCGCGGACTTGGAAGCCGGACACGGAAACGTGGGAGAAGATCAAGCAATTGAGCGCCAAATCTCCGGCAACCATCACCATTATAGGATTTGCTGAAAGCAATGAAAAACAGCCGGTGTCCATCGGCAAAGTTTCAATTACCACCTCGCAAGATCCAGTCGGAGCGCCGATTTTTTACCGCAATGTGCCCTTGATGCTTTCGCCGCCCGGAACAAAAGGGCCGATTACGCCATTGCCGCAACCCGCGCTGCCACTCATCAAATGGGAGTTGCGCGACATTGGCAAGCCCGAGAGCAAGGTGATGATGGAGAACCTTCCCACCTGCGCCAATTGCCATTCCTTTTCAATGGATGGCAAGACGATGGGCATCGACATGGATGGACCGAGAAACGACAAAGGCCTGTACGCCATCGTTCCCATCTCAAAAAACATCACCATCACCAATCGCGATGTGATTCGCTGGAGTTCGTTTCAAGAGAAGCCTGAAGCCTTGGGCACAGAGCCGACGGTAAAGCGGTTTGGGTTCATGTCGCAGGTTTCGCCCGATGGCAGGTATGTGATCAGTTCGATCAGCCCGCCGGGATTGAAGCGGGCCACCGCCAATGAAGCTCAGGCGCCCGATTTTGCCCCCGGCGTTATTAACCGGCTTTTCAGCGTCAATTATCGGCAAATCAAATTCATCCAGGTTTTTTATCCCACCCGCGGCATCCTGGCCTACTACGACCGGGTTGAAAAGAAAATGCGGCCCCTGCCGGGCGCCGATGACCCGCAGTTCGTGCAAACCAGCGCATTCTGGTCGCCGGATGGCAAGTACCTCATTTTCAGCCGGGCAGTGGCCCGAGATCCAGTGGTACCCGGAGCTCCCGCGCCTACCTACGCCAACGATCCGAATGAAACCCAGATTCAATACGACTTGTACAAGATTCCCTTTAATGGAGGTCAGGGAGGCAAGGCCGTGCCGGTGGTTGGCGCATCGGGCAACGGCATGAGCAACAACTTCCCCAAGGTGTCGCCCGACGGCCGCTGGATTGTGTTCGTCCAGAACAAGAACGGGCTGCTGATGCGCCCTGACAGCAAGCTGTATATCGTGCCATTCGAAGGCGGCAAGGCGCGCCTCATGACGTGCAATACATGGCTCATGAACTCCTGGCATTCATTTTCGCCAAACGGCCGGTGGCTCGCCTTTTCATCGAAGTCGCGCTCGCCTTACACCCAGCTCATGCTGACGCATATTGACGCCAACGGCAACGACTCGCCAGCCATCATCGTGGACAACACCACCGCAGCCAACCGCGCGGTGAATATCCCCGAATTCGTCAACATTCCGGTCGACGGCATGGAGAAGATCGACCCGCAGGCCACTGAGTTCTACCGGCTATTTACTGAAGCCTACGAATTCATGGAAAAGAACCAGATGCCCGAGGCAATAAAGGATTTGCAAGCGGCTCTCGACCGCGACCCTGACGACCCACTGGCGCATTACGCCATGGCTACGGCTCTCAGCGCCAACGATCAGGAAGAGGATGCGCTTGCGCATTATCGGAGGGCATGCGAACTCAACACGACCAATGCGTCCTGGTTCGACCATCTGGCGGTATCACTCGACCTGAACGGTCATCCCGATGAGGCAATCGCCGCGTGGCGGAAAGCGCTGGCAATCGACCCCACGGACGGGTCAGCCGAAACCGACATGGGGATGGTGCTGTTCGATTCCGG
>JASHVU010000275.1 GCA_030044455.1 Acidobacteriaceae bacterium
TGCCGGAAGAGAAAATCGTACGCGCGGGTAATACTGCAATCGAGGGCGCAACCATCGCGCTCCTTTCAAAGAAGAAGCGGCACGAATTGGAAGAGATAGTGAAGCAGGTTGAGCATTGCCGTATCGAGACCCATCCGCATTTCTTTGAGTTCTTTGTCGAAGGCTGTCAGTTCAAACCCGTGGAGCCGATTCCATGCGCGAATTGATGGCTTCCATTGAGATGGCGGAAGCGTTCTCCGAGGTGGAAGTCCTCGATGAGGAGTACTCTCGGCTGCTCGGATATCCGCGGGAGGTTGTTCTAGAGGGTCGTGCACGAGAGCTGGCCGACTGGGCACGCGCCTGGTATGTGGAGCATGGGCGGCCTTGGATGTACGCCCGACAGGCCGCAAGTTTTGCCATCAGCGGTAAAGCCATCTGCATCGACGAAACGCAATTCACAAGCAGCCGGTTGCAGACTACGCTGGAGCAGGCCGGAGCACATTCCGTAATCCTGGTTGCAGTAGGTGCGGGCGCTGAAGCTGAAGAAGAAGCGCGGAGGCGATGGGCCGACGAAAAACCGGATGAGTATTTCTTTCTGGAGATGTATGCTTCAGCGGTAGTGGAGCGCCTGACAACCATGGCAGGCGCTCGATTGTGCGACTGGGCCGAGCGGCGCGGGATGGCGGTGTTGCCGCATTACAGTCCGGGCTATTCGGAATGGGATATCGCGGAACAGCCGCGATTACTCGAGCTGCTGAAGCGGACGCGAGACGAGCAATTCCCTTCCCCGGTGGAGATTTTCGAGACGGGAATGCTGCGTCCCAAGAAAACGCTGCTGGCAGTCTTCGGGTTGACCGCGCATACCGATCGCCTCACCCGGCTCACCAGCCTGATTCCATGCGAGCGGTGTTCCTACGGACCCTGCCAGTACCGGCGGGCGCCCTTCCGCCGCAGCCCGCGCCCGGCAGGAGAAGTGATCACGGCGCGTCCACTCTCGCTGAACCTGAATGCCAGCTACAGTGTGAACCGCAAAGCGCTCGAACGTTGGGCGAAAGAGCGGCTCACATTGCATATGAATGACGACGGTACGGTGGATGCTGAGTTCCGCTACGACGGCACAACCTGCACCAACATGGGCCGGCCGCTGACGTTTTTGTACAACGTGAAACTGGGCCCAGGCACTGAGGGTTACCCAATCAGGATGCAGCAATGCGTTCCGGCTTCTGGCGACGAGGGACACAAATTGATGTGCAAGTACATTGAGGACGAAAACGCACTAATGGGAGCGATTGGTAGCGAGAAGCCGCTGGCAGGTGAGAAGCTTGATGCGGTGCTCGCCTGGCCCCGTCCGCCTTCGGTTGCCGGCTGCTACTGCGATTCCACAAGCCGTGAACACAAGTGGGGACTGGTGTTCGAAACCATACATTACTCTTTAGTGCAGAAAGAGAGAGAGCTGGAATGACGACCAAAGCGCTGCTTCAGGATGCGATCAGGGAGAGAACGTTGCTCGGTGATGGAGCCATGGGCACGCAACTGATGCTTGCGGGGCTGGAGCAAGGCAACTGCGGCGAAGAGTGGAATCTCGTCCATCCGGAGCGTGTACTGGCGATCCAACGGTGCTATGTTGAGGCCGGTTCCGATTGCCTCATCACGAACACCTTCGGTGGATCGCGCATCATGCTCAACCGACACGGAAACGCCGATCAGGTGCTCGCGATCAACAAAGCCGGCGTGGCCATTGCTCGCGAAGCCTTTGGCGAAAAACGTGGCTATGTGCTGGGCGATATCGGCCCATTCGGCGGGCTGCTGGCGCCGTTCGGAGATTTCACCGAGGAGCAGGTTCGAGATGCATTCGATGAGCAGGCGGCAGCACTGGTTGACGGCGGAGCAGACGCGATCATTGTTGAGACGCAGACTTCGCTCGAGGAGTTGCAGATTGGCATTGAGGCGGCGAAGAAGGCGGGCGCGCCCTGCATCATCGGCTCAATGGCATACGATGTCACGCTGGATGGTTCGACGTTCAGAACCATGATGGGCGTCGATCCGGAACGCGCGGCGGAGTTTATGGAAGAACACGGCGCGCACATCGTAGCGCTGAACTGCGGCACTGGAATGGAGATGGAGCGTGCACTCGAGGCTGTGAAGCGTTACAAGAACGTGACCGGCCTGCCGGTAATGGTGCAGCCCAATGCTGGCAAGCCGCGCCTGGTGAACATGAAGATTCTGTATGATGAATCGCCAGAACAGATGGTGAAGGGCGTGGTTCCGCTGCTTGATGCGGGCGCAAATATTATCGGTGCCTGCTGCGGAAGCACGCCCGATCACATCCGTGCGTTTCGAGCGGCGATGGATGAATACTGTGAATCGAGACGCAGCATAGGCCAGGGAGTGATGCGTGAGAGTTAAACTTTGCGATCTGAATCCGGCAGCCGAAGACAAGCTCCCGGCCCGCACTGACGACAAGTCGGGCATCGGTGTGCATTACGTTGACGCGTACATCAAGCCAATGAACGTGAAGCTTGAAGATGGCACAGCGGTGCGTTGCAAACGCCGTGGGCTCAAGGTGACGCTTTCAGCTGGCGGCAAGAGGGGCGAAGGCTTGATGCGCCGGTTAGGTGTGAGTACTGATCCGGTTGTGATGCTTGATGCCGCTCTGCAGGAAGCGGCCAGGGCAGCGGGAGTTGAGCTGTCAGTCGAGTCGGGCGCGATCTACATTGCGCTTTGATCCGCCGGTTTTGCGTGGAATTTCGCAATTGTGGCGCATACTCTTCGTGTGAGCTACCCATCATCTTGGCGAGGAGTGAGCATTCTGGCCTGCGGATAAACCCTTCGGGCTCTGTGTGTTGCAGGTAACCTTTTTAGAATCAGATGCGCCGCGGAGAATTTGTGCCTCAAGTACTTGAAAACACAAACTGTCTCCCTGGAATAGGGAGGGGGATGGTATGTGACTTTGAGTGGACTGCGCCGCCAGTGTCAATGAAAATCGTGCGAGCGTACATCGACTCCGGCATTCGCCAGCGGCATCAGCCGCGCGGCTTTCACATGAATCACTCCATCCTGATTCTGCAATGCTCCTTCCACCAGCAGAAACTTGCTTCGCGTAACCACCAGGCGATTGCGCTCGTAAACGTCAGGAGTCACAATCACGTTGGCGATGCCGGTCTCGTCTTCCATCGAGAGAAAGATGAACCCCTTCGCGGTTCCCGGCCGCTGTCGCGCAATCACGCACCCGGCTGCGCGCACAAACACTCCGTCGCAGCAATTGCGCAGATCCTGTGACGACAAGATGCCCTGCGCGCGGAGCTCAGCGCGGCGATAGTGCATGGGGTGCCGGCCAACCGTCAGCCCGGTGCCTGAATAGTCGGCGACGAGGCGCTCTTCAACAGTCATTTGCGCCAGTGGCATACTTCGATCCTCTTCGCGCAATTCATTACTGTGCTGGCTCAACAGCGGCCCTTCGGGCCTGCCTGCCCACTCAACCTGCCACAGCGCGTCGCGCCGGTGGGCCACATCGTCAATACGGTTGAGAGCTCCGATCCGCGCCAGCAGTGTCAGTTCTCTGCGGTTAAGCTCGGGCACGCGCTGTGCCAGATTACCGGCTGAACTGAACTCGCCATCTTGCCGCGCTCGAACCAATGCCTCGGCAGCCTGCTTGCGCAGTCCTTTGGCGTAACCAAGCCCCAGCCGCATGGCCAGCGCTCCATCCATCTCATGTTCAACCGTGCACGCCCACTCCGATACCTGAATGTCGATTGGCTTCACGCGCAGGCCATGCCGCTGCGCATCTTTCACCAGTACCGCCGGCGCATAAAAACCCATCGGCTGATTGTTGAGAATGGCGCAGGTAAACGCCGCCAGATACTTCACCTTGAAATACGCTGATGCGTAGGCAATCAGCGCAAAGCTCGCCGCGTGCGATTCGGGAAATCCATACAGTGCAAACGAGCTGATGTTCTGTACAATCGTGTCCTGCGTCTTGGTGTCGATGCCGTTGGCCGTCATGCCAGTACGCAGCTTCGACTCCAGGTTCTTCATCCGTTCCCACGAGCGGCGCATTCCAACGGCGCGCCGCAACTCTTCTGCTTCGGAACCCGAAAAGTTGGCAACCGTCATGGCAATACGCAACAACTGCTCCTGAAAGAGCGGCACGCCAAGTGTGCGTTTCAACACCGGCTCGAGCGATGGATGCGGATACGTCACAGCTTCGCGCCCCTGCCGCCGCCGCATGTAGGGATGCATCATCTGGCCAACGATGGGCCCGGGGCGAATAATGGCCACCTGCACCACGAGATCGTAGAAGCGTTCGGGATTGTTGCGCGGCAGCGATGCCATCTGCGCGCGGCTCTCAATCTGAAACATGCCCACCGTGTCGGCCTTCTGCACTACGCGGTAGATTTCATCGTCCTCAGGTAACTGCGCCAGATCAACACGCTCGCCGTAGTGCGCTGGAATCAAATCGAGGCAATCTTTCAGCACCGCCATCATGCCCAGGCCAAGCAGGTCAACCTTGATGATACCCAGATCAGCGCAATCTTCCTTGTCCCACTGCACCACCGTGCGGCCAGGCATCGAAGCGCGCTCCAGCGGAACAACATGGTTGAGCTGACCCTGGCAAATGACCATGCCGCCCGAGTGCTGCCCAAGATGCCGCGGCAGATCTTGAATCCGCATACTCAGCTCAAGATACTTGGCGATGCGCGGATGCCGGATGTCGAAGCCCGCATGCTGAAATGAATGCGCCATCGTATCGTTGCTGCCGCGCCACTCCCACTGGCTCACCAGGCCGGAGAGATGGCCGAGTGTGTCCTCATTGAAGCCGAGCGCCTTGCCCACTTCGCGCGCCGCAGACTTGCCGCGATAGCAGATGACGTTGGCCGTCATGGCTGCGCCCAGCTCACCATAACGCTGGTACACGTATTGGATCGCCTGTTCTCGCTGCGCTTCTGAAGGCAGGTCGAGATCGATGTCGGGCCACTCGCCGCGGCTTTCGCTTAAAAAGCGCTCGAAGAGCAGCTCCATGCCCACAGGATCGATGGCCGTAATCTCAAGCGCGTAGCACACCGCTGAGTTGGCGGCGCTGCCGCGTCCCTGCACCAGGATGCCGTTGCGTTTGCAAAACTGAATGATGTCCCAGACGATGAGGAAATACCCTTCAAAGCCGAGTTTTGCGATCAGCGCGAGTTCGTGCTCGACTTGCTTCTTTGCTCGTTCGAAAAGTTTGTGGTCGTTCTTCGATCCATAGCGCCGCTCCACTCCTTCCGCAACGCGCTTGCGCAGAAAACTCGCCATCGTTTCGCCCTCGGGCACGGGATAGCGCGGAAACTCGTAGCCCAGATCGCTCAGCTCGAAGCTGAGCCGCGACGAAAGTTCAATGGTGTTCTGGGTCGCACCCGGCACATCGCGAAAAAGCGCAACCATCTCACCCGGAGCGCGCAGATGCCGCTCACTGTTCACCGCCAGCAATCGCCCGGCGCTGTCGAGTTCAACATGATTACGGATGGCGGTAAACAGGTCGAGGATTTCGCGATCATACGCCTTCGCATAGCGCACGCCGTTGGTGGCGACAACCGGCAGCTTGAGTGCGTGCGCAATGCGGATCGCGGCCTGATTTCTCCACTCTTCTTCGCGTTCGCAATGGCGCTGCAGTTCAACGTAGACATTGTTTTGGCCAAAGATACGTGCGAGCTGCTCAACCACATCGCGGCCTGCTTGTTCCCCGCCGCGCATCAGCGCCGCTGCCAGCGGGCCCTCGTCGCCGCCGGTAAGACACACCAACCCCGCCGCATACTGCTCAAGATCGTCAAAGTTCGCCGCGCCCTCTTGCTTGGTGACTTCACGCATTTTGAACTGTGTGATGAGCTGGCAGAGATTCTGATAGCCGGTCCGCGATTCACATAGCACTGGGAGCCGCGCCGGCTCAGGCTTGTTCTGATGCGGCAGCCATGCCGGCGGCGTGAGCCGCTGCCCAAATGAAGATACAGCAATCTCAGCGCCGATATGCACGCGGACGCTGTTTCTGCTGCCGCTGGTATGGAACCGCGCTGCGCCGTACACTCCGTTACGATCGGCGATGGCGATGGCCGGCATCTCCAGCTCGGCTGCGCGCTCAATCAACGCTTCGGGCGATGAGCCGGCTTCAAGAAAGCTGAAGGCGCTCGAGGCGTGCAGCTCGATATACCGCTCAGTCATATAGTGCCGCCATCTGCCAGCCGCCGTGCATCAGGTCGCGCACCGCGCAGCAGCACAACAGCGTGCCATCGACCGCACGCGCCACCAGATCCCATTGCTCGCTACCCCACAGCGACGGCTGCCACCAGTCACCACCGGCGAGCCATGGACCGTAGGCGCGATCGACGGTGTAACGCTGGCCGCGAAAACTGAACCGCACCGGCCGTCGGGCATTGAGCGTGACGGTAATGTTCTCTGCAGGGCGCAGTTGCCGCACCGCGCCGCGTAAATGCACGGGGGCTGCGGTTTCGGCGTTGTCCACCGGCACAGCAAAGCTTTCCATCCGGAACCCATCATCGGGCGCATGCGTATCCACAAGCACTGCGCGCCCCACGTTCGCTTCGCCCACAATGGCCCGGATACGCGCCAGAGTTACATCGAGCCGCGAGGCCTCAGGCAGTTGCGGAGAAAATAATCCAAGCTGCACTTTGCTCGTCGTTCCCGGCTCCGCATCCATTGCGACCGCCAGCACTGCGGCTGGGGGCGGATGCGCCTCAAGATCGAGATGCAGCAGCTTGATCCAGAGCTGTTTATCATTAGCCGGCAAGGCAGGCCGCACTGTGCGCGCGTACGTCGCGCCGCCGTCAAGCTGCAGCGTGACCGTGACGCTGGCGAGCGCGACAATGCGCGCTTTGGCCCGCACGATAAGCTGCTCAAGCATTGCGCCTGCAACAAACAGCAGCGAGTCGAGCAGTTCAACGGGTGAATCCAGCTCCATGCGTTCAGCCAGCGTGAACTGCGGCTCGACGGGCTGAAAGAGATGCGACCGCTCGCCGCGCGCGCGTTGGCTTAGGCGCTTCCCTGCCTGCCCCATGCGCGCAATCAGGTCTTTTTCAGGCAGCACGGCAAGCATGCCCAGCGTTCGTATGCCCCACAGCATGAATGTCTCGGCCTGTTCTTCATCGAGATCGAGAACCGCGAGCGGCAGCGAGGCAAGCGCGGCAGCCTCTTCTCCCTCAGCCACAACCTGTACCGGGTCGCGCCACGACAAACCTTTGGCCAGCGCGATTGCCGTATGAAAGTTACTGCTCATAGCAACCACGGCCTCGATGCCTAGCGTGAGAACGCGAGCCAGCAGATTGTGGGCCAGTGCGAGTGGCGGCCCGAAGAGCAAGCTCGTTCCCGCAATATCGATGACGCATTGGAATGCGCTGCCGGCGCTCAACATTTCAACGCGTGGCGAAAAGCAGCCCGCGCATTCAAGCAGCGCTTGCTTCGCAGCATCCTCTCCGGCACACGAGCGCGCAAACACCGTAACCGCAGCAAAAGTATCAACCTCGACCTTTGTCATACCGTGCTCGACGCCCAGCTCACGCGCCTTGCGGTTGAGCGAACAAACCATTTCGAGCGCCGGGTCGCCATCCATCACTACGCAGGCGTGTCCTCTCGAGCCCGGCCGCAGGCGCAGCAACGCCTGGGCAGGAAACTCGGTTGCGTAGAGACATGCATACAACTCGGCAGGCCCGCTCATCGCACACCTGCCCATGTTGCATGGCTCTGCCAGCTTGTGATATTCGCCCGCTGCGGAGGTTTGCGCAGCGGCACAACATTATCCAGCGCGCCCGTAAACCGCCGTCGCGCAACTTCAACGCTGTGCGCCATGCCTGTGAACACGGTCGGCTCATCTTGCAATGCGTGGCCAGGCTCGAACCGAAGCGTCAACTCCGCACTGCTCTTGGCGCAGCCATATTGCGACAGCAACAAAAGACTCGCCTGTGTGCTCTCTGCCGCCGCCCGGTAGCGGAACCATGTGGCCAGTTGCACGCGCGAGGCAACCTCCGGCGCAAGGCCTCCCAGGTCGAGCACAATGGCGCTGAATCCGCCACCCTGCAATAGCAGATCGGCCGCGCGTAGTGCCTGCTCGAGCCGCGTCCACGGCTTGCCCGGCTTTAGGTGCTGCTGATAACTGCAGTTTTGAACGGGCACAACTTCAGAGCCTGCTGAAAAACTCATGGAACTGGGTGCCGTAGAGGAAAACCCTCCCTCAAGGGCCAAAGCCTCGATGCTTTTAAGAGTCTTTTCGGCACGACTGAAGTCGTGCCCTTTCAAAACCGCGGCCCCATTGAGTTTTTCCTCAGCCTGTTTAGCCGCGCCGATACAGCCACCAAAATGAGCAGGGGCTTTAGCCCCTGAGGGATGATTTTTCAGCGTACTCACACCAAGACTCGACCCATCCCTCCTCATCGCCTCAGCACAGAGCGGCTCAATGTTCGCCTGCTGCATCAGCCCCCTCACTGCCTGCGCCATTCCCTTCACTTCTCCTCGCGGATGACCG
This sequence comes from Acidobacteriaceae bacterium, assembly GCA_030044455.1. Lineage (GTDB taxonomy): Bacteria > Acidobacteriota > Terriglobia > Terriglobales > Acidobacteriaceae > Telmatobacter. Next base: position 8,483 of record JASHVU010000275.1, read on the forward strand.
CCGCACCCTCCTCCGTGCAGTCCTTCGATTGCCGGCTTGGGAACCAGATAACGCTCCGGCAGAGAAAACCGCTGCCCTGCCTGCGTTCTTCCGGCCCGCGCGGTTGCAGCTTTTCGCGCTCCGCACCGCACCCACAGCAGCCTCCTCAGGTCAACGCCGGCCGCCGCGGCCGAAGCTGGATCGAGCGCGTTCGACACGTCGAGCCATGCGCACACCCTCCCAGCCTGGGTCATACCGGCTACAAAGGCCAGTGCAACCGAGGTCCGCCCCGAGCATTCCGGGCCAATCAGCTCGGTAATGGCGCCCACAGGCAACCCGCCATGCAGCGCCTCATCCAGAGCCTCGATTCCCGTGGGAGCAACCGGCCGCACGATCCTGGCAGCCGGCGTTAGCGCGGCAGGAATCCTGGCGGCGAGAGCCGATTCAACCAGGAGGCGAATTGCGGAGGCGGAAGGCATGGCGAAATACTTTCGCCTTATATTCGCTTTTTTACTTACAACCTGCAAGCCCCTTTGCACCAACAAGAGTGCAAACTAACCGTAAATAAATGAATATTATCGCCCTTATTTTCATTATTGATGGCCGTGATCCGGCGAGTGAGTCTGTTTCACTGTTCAATAGCCCAACTGTTTCTCTAGACTTGCAAACATGTGCGGACGATACGGCCGGCGCGCCGACAAGCAGCGGATCGCGGAGTGGTTTCGCACCCACAACACCGACGTATTTGACGAGAAATACTACGATACCAACGACCGATCCTTTGCGCCATGGCATGACATTCGCCCACAGAGCACGCAGCCGATAGTTCGCCACGACCGTGATACGGGTAAACGCGTTCTCACTCTCATGAAATGGGGACTGGTACCCTACTGGTCGAAAACCCCTAGGGTCAGCTTCAGCTCAATCAATGCGCGGGCCGATAAACTCTCATCGAGCGGTGCATGGCGCGAGCCGTGGAAGCATCGACGCTGCCTGATCCCGGCCAATGTGTTCTTCGAGTGGGAGCCGCTGACCAAAGAAGAGGAGAAACAGAAGGTCAGAAAGCCCTGGGCTGTTTCGCTGCCCGATGAAGGTCTGTTCGCCTTCGGTGGCCTATGGGACCGATGGAAGGGCAA
>JASHVU010000276.1 GCA_030044455.1 Acidobacteriaceae bacterium
GGAGTGAAACTCGCCCTTTTCGCCGCAAGGGTCTGCGCTGGCCGGCAAGTCTCTCAACAGCGCCTCGTCGAACTCGCGGCCCGCAAACTCAGGCGGCAACTGTTCGGTATCGACGCATGTGAGTCGCGCCCGTAATCCACCCGCGATCATTTCGCGCGCCAGTTGATCGGTGGGAATCTGCCACAGTGGAAATAGCGGCTCGAGCCCCGTCCCGGCAAGCTGCCGCACGCGATAGGCGCGTACATCTTCGAGGAACAAATCTCCGAACGCGACCGCTTCGATCCCTTCGCTAATCGCGCGTTGGCAGGCCTCGGCCATCAACTTCTCGTAGATTTCGTTGGAGCATGGCCATGGCAGTGGCACCACCCACAACGGCAGCCCAGCGGCGGCCGCCTGCGCATCCAGCACTGCGTGCCGCACGCCATGCATGGCCACGCGATCAAACTCGGAGTTCAACGTTGTAAGCAGTGCGCAGACTTCAATCGAAGGATCGCCGCGCAGCACATGGAGCGTCCATGCGCTGTCTTTGCCGCTGCTCCAGGAGAGGAGAACTCGTTTCATAGGACGATGATACCTGTGGGGCCGCGTGCCCACATCGTCCCCAATCTCCTCCGATCCACCGGTCTGCATCCAACCATAGGGGTAAGGCGTCACTGGAGGTGCAGCGATGCACAGGCCGGTGCATCTGATTGCCGTAGCGGTTGCGATAGCGGGATGTCTTGCGGCCCACGCGCAGGATGCGCGGAGGTTCGTTGAAAAAGCCGTGCAGGCGGAGCTGGCCGCCGACGCGTCAGACCATTCGCACTGGCTTTATTTCGAGGCGGAGCGGCAGCCTGGTAACGTGGTCAAACAGTGGGTAGCTGAAACACTGGGCGGCAACCTGGTACGCATTGTGGAACAAAACGGGCAGGCCATTCCCGAACAGGTACAACGCAGCAAGATGGATAAATTTGCCGGAGCAAAGAGCGATCAGGCCAGGCAACGCAAGAGCGAACGGCACGACGACGAGCAGGCCGAGGAGATGTTACGGACACTGCCCAGGGCGTTCATCTGGTCCAAAGTCAGTGACGAAAGCGGAAACACGATTCTGCATTTCAAGCCCGATCCAGCATTTCATCCGCCAGACTACGAAGAGCGCGTTTTTGCCGCGATGGAGGGTAATATGACCGTGAACGACGGGCAGCAGCGCATCGTGAGCCTGAAGGGCACACTGATTCACGATGTCAGGTTCCTGGGCGGGCTGTTCGGATACCTGCAGGCGGGAGGCTCATTCGACGTGGAACGGCGCGAGACGGGAAAGGGCTTGTGGCAGATTGTCGAGACGCACATTCACATTCAGGGTCGCGCGTTGTTTTTCAAGAACATCGGCGAGCAGGAAGACGACGTGAAGTCGAGGTTCGAGCAGTTGCCTGACAACATCGCTTTTAGGCCGGCTGAGAATGATTTGATGGCACAGCGGTAGCGATGGCGCAACCTCTCGCAAAAAAAACGGGCAGGGGCATCACCTTGTAGAAGTCAGGCGTGCTGAAGCTGGAACCGAGCTCTGTTCGCCCGTTTCGATGCGTTTGAGATCGCGCTCAAGTTCTCGAATCACATGCCGGGAATAGAGGACGAAATGATTCGCAGCGAGCAGCATCTGCGATCCATAGAACATTTTGGTGGGGTTGTGACGGAAATTGCGGCAAAGCTGCCAGAGGAATCTCCACCAGGCAATCCGGTAACCGGAGCGGATTCCCTGGGTCCAGATCGCCTGCAGGATGGCGTGCAACGAATCCAGAGGTCCGACGGCAGGCGGCGATTGATGGGGTCTGGTGTGCCACACCTGGAGAGAACGCAAGCAGCGGTCAAAGTAGCTTTCGGGTTCGTACACACGGGAGAGGAGATTGGAGAATCCGCGCAGGAGAACGGGGAGGGGCATCACGGTGCGGAAGTTGGGCGTGCTGAAGTTGGAGGTGAGTTCAATCGTATCGTTGAGGCGACGCTCCCGCCGCATGCGTTCAAAGAGGGGCGTGGTTGGAGGAGCCTGGAGCATCCCTGTCATTGCCCAGGCGATGGCGCCCTGCTCAATAAAAGCAAATTGCCGGTCGAAGATGGTTTCGTCATCGGAATCGAAGCCCACGATGAATCCGGCAACGACCCACAGGCCTCCCTGCTGGATGATGCGAACCTGGTCGATCAGATCTCCTCGTAGGTTCTGGAACTTCTTCGTGCCCTTCAAAGCTTCGGCAGACGGTGTTTCAATGCCGAGAAAAACGCCGAGGAAGTTTGCGTCCACCATGGCAGCCAGCAACTCCGGCAGGGCGGCGAGATTAACCGATGCCTCTGTATAGAAGGCGAAAGGTTGCGCGCGCCCTCGCCCCCAGGCAGCGAGAGCCTGGACCATCTGCAGCGCGCTTTTCGCGTTGCCAATAAAGTTGTCATCCACAATGAAAACGCTCTTGCGCCAGCCCAGGGCACGGAGTGCCTCCAGCTCGGAGATGAGCTGAGCCGGAGATTTGGTGCGCGGTTTGCGGCCATAGATGGTGATGATGTCGCAGAACTCGCACTGAAACGGGCAGCCGCGGGAAAACTGAACCGACATGGTTGTGTACTTATTCAGGCGCAGGAGATCGAAGCGCGGGGTGGGACTGCGCGACACGTCGGGTTTTTCGTCGGCACGGTAGAGGGCTCGAGCCGTGCCCGCTTCCAGATCAGCCGCAATGGCAGCGAAAGCTTCCTCGGCTTCTCCGACGAGAAGGTGGTCGGCCATCGTGCGCAAGCGCTCCGGTTCGCTGCTGGCCCAGGGGCCACCGATGAAGGTGCGGATGCCCAGCTGGCGGGCGCGGGCCAGAATCGCGACGGTGTCGGCCCTCTGCGCGTGCATGGCGCTCACCATCACCAGATCGGCCCAGAGGTAATCTTCGTCACGAATCTCTTCGAAGGCATGATCGAGAAGCCTCAGGGTCCAGGTGGGTGGGCACAGAGCTGCGACCGTGATGAGGCCGAGGGGCGGCGACACGGAATCTTCGTGGAGCATGGCCAGAACGCCTTCGAATCCCCAAAACGACGGGGTGAAGCGCGGCCACACGAGAAGGACTTTGAGGCTCGAACCGAGAGGGGGAAAGGATGGTTGCGGAGCCCCGATGTTGAGGATTTCCGCTTGCATCCCGGAAGTATACCGGATTTTGATATCGAATGATCGACTTCGTCGGGCCGAAAACGCAGGCGCCTGCAGGTAAACACAATCTCGCTTGTCCGCGCCCCGGATCCACGTGCCGGCGGGCCTTAACCGCGCACCGGCACTCGGGGATGCGATGATCCCTCTATTGCAGCGTCACATCTCCGCTCAATGGCGTGTTCTCACTCGAGTCGCCTACGCGCACTACAAATTTACCGGGTGCGATCTTCCAGCCATGTGAGGCTTCGCTCCAATAGCTGAAGGCCCGTGCGTCAAGATCGATTGAGACATGTCTAGTTTCGCCGGGCGCCAGCTTCACTTTCTCGAATCCCTTCAGCTCGCGCTCCGGCCGGTCCACTTTGGCCGAAGGATCGGACACGTAGAGCTGTGCCACTTCAGACCCTTCGACCTTGCCCGTGTTGGTGACGTCGAAGCTCACTGTGACCTTCGATCCTGAAGCGGCCGTCGCGGGCGCATGCAGATTCGAGAACCTGAAGGTCGTGTAGCTCAGGCCGAATCCGAATGGGTAGAGCGGCTGCTTGCCCGTCGTGGTCCAATAGCGGTAGCCTACCATCAGCTTGTCGCCGTATTTTATCTGCTCGATGGTGTAGTCGTGCCCCTTGCCGTTATCGCCGGGAGTGTGCAGAACGGTGTTTCCGCCCGGCGTGCCGTAGTACCACTTGTACGACGGATTATCTTCCCAGCTGCGGTCGAAGCTGACCGGCAGCTTGCCCTCGGGATCGTGCTTGCCGAAGATCACCTCGGCCGCGGCCGTGCCACCCTCCTGGCCGGGATAGTAGAGATGCAGCAATGCGGGCGCCATGTCGATCCATCGACTCACATCCATTCCGCCGCCGCCCATGAGCGTAACCACCGTGTGCTGATTGATGGCAAGCACCGTTTCCGCCAATGCGTCCTGGCCCCACGGCAGCGTGAAGGTGCGGTCGTGCCCTTCACCCTCAGTCTCGGGATTGAAACCGAGCGCCAGGATCACGGCATCGGCATGGGCTGCAAACTCGCGCGCATCGGCTGATACCAGGTCGGGCTCGTAAGCAATTCCCACACCCAGACGGGTTCCGTCGGCATAGGGCACATAATCTACCTGCACCTGGATGGTTTGCCCTGCACCGAGGTCGAGCGAAGTGTATTCCGGAACCTGGCCTTCAGCTCTGCCCTGCTGGAGAACCTGCTTGCCGTCGACGAGCACTTTGAACGCGTCTTCGCCCGACGCAGCAGCCAGCAGCAGATACCTACCCGCCTGGTCGGCCTTGTAGCTTGCGGTGTAGCGCACGCTGCGGGGTTCACGCGAGGGCGGCAGCCATTGGCCGCCTCTGAATTCGCCCATGTTCCACTGCGTTGCGCTCTTTGGCGTTCCGCTAAAGTCGTTGCTCGGGAACGTATCGACGTTCACATTGCCATCCCAGTGCGTGCCCCGGAACACGTCTCTCATTTCGGGCAGGCCGCGCGCATAGAGTACGTGAGCATTCGGTCCCAGCAGGTCGCCAATGCCGGCCACCAGGCTTACCGGCGCAAAAGCGGTCGCCTCCGACGATCCTCCACCGCCTACCACTGCCGGCCAGGCATTCGGGCCGATCACTGCGACGGTCTTGACTTTCGCCGGATCGAGCGGCAGAATGCGGCCCTCGTTCTTAAGCAGCGTGATGCTTTCGAGCGCGCCCTTCAACGCCACCGCGCGATCGGCCGCGGAGTAAGTGGGATATTCGGGGCTGAACTGGGGCCGGGATGTGAATCCGTAGCGAAGCTCGGTGCGAAGTATTCGCAGAACCTTATCGTCAATGGTCGATTCCTTCACTTCGCCGCTTTGAATCGCCGGCATCAGGACCCTGGAGTTCATGAACCGTGGACCCGGCATCTCCAGGTCAAGACCATTGTTGGCCGCGGCCACGCCGTCGTAGGTTGCATCCCAGTCCGACATCAGAATGCCCTTGAAACCCCAGTCGCCTTTCAGCACATCGAGGTTCAGGAACTTGTTTTGCGTGGCGTGCGCGCCGTTGACCATGTTGTAGGAATTCATCACGGCATCCACATGTCCGCGTGTCACGGCAGCTTCAAAGGCGGGCAAATAGATTTCACGCATGGTGCGCTCGTCCACCGTAACGTTGGCGTCGTGGCGATTGAATTCCTCATCGTTTAGCGCGTAGTGCTTCACCGTGGCAATCACGCCCTGCGACTCGACTCCCTGGATGAAAGGAACTACCAATGCCCCATTCAGATACGGGTCTTCGGACAAATACTCAAAGTTGCGTCCGCCAACCGGCGAGCGGGCAATATTCACTCCGGGTCCGAGCAGAAAGTTCACGCTGCGGGCACGCGCGTCTCGTCCCAGCCCCTCGCCCAACTCGCGGGCAAATGTCCGGTCCCAGGTGGCAGCAAGGGCAACGCCGCCGGCGTAGGCCGTCGTCGGTCCCCAGGTTCGCACGCCTACTGACGCGTCCGACATCTTGAAGCGCGGCAGATTGATCGAGGGAATGGCATTGGTGTACATCCCGTCAACGCCGCCGATCAGCTTGATCTTGTCTTCAAGCGACATCTTCTGAAGCATTGCCTGGGCCTGCGCCTCGATGGCCGGCGAATCGGGAACGGGAGCCTGCGCGGCGCAACGGATTGAGAGAGTGAACGCCAGGGCAACAACGAAGAACCAAGCTGGCAACAAAGAAGAGAGCAATTTGGCGGCAAGCCTGAGTGTGGGTTTCATATCGCCGAAAGATTAGCGCATCGGGCGTTATTGTGTACACCTGGTCTAGTTCAACTGGCAAATGATTTTCCCTTGGGAGTCGAAGACGATCGATCCCTTAACTCAAATCTGACTCTCACGACCAGATCAAAGAAAGCGAACGGTTAACTGGACAGTCGAGGCTGGATTGCCGGCTCTCTTCACAGGGTAGGCAATTCCGATCGGCCCTGATCGCCGCCGAATCACCGCAAAAGGGCCTCCTGGTTCGGAGCGCCGGCATGTGGGAAGGCGCCGAATATCTGCCTATAAATCAGCAATTTGTAACGTGTGATCTGAATCACGCCCGGGGGTGAATGGGGTCACTGCACACCCTCGCAGCTGAAGCGCAGACTCCAAAGTTAACGGGCAAAGAAAACTCGCAACAAGGCGATGCTATGGCCTCGCGCGGGAGCATTCCATGAGATTTCAGGACGGCTTGAAGACAATTGCAGTGGCGACAGATCTCGAGGGCCAGTCTGAAGCTGCGCTCGAATATGCGAGCAAACTGGCACATGCCTATGGCGCGCGGATTGTGCTTGCCCATGGGCTCGACCCGATGGAGTACGCAGATGTCGAGGGCGTACCAGGCACGGTGCTGAAGGGATTGACGGCCCAGGCCCGCGATGTTCTCGACAAGCTGGCCGGCGATCTGATGAGCGAAGGCATTCACAGCCACTCCGAGATTCGCCAGGGGGCAGTTGCTGAAATGCTCCGCGACATCGCGCTTCAGTATGAGGCCGGGCTCATTGTTATCGGCACGAAGGGCAAAGAGGGCGCCGGGCCAGTTGTGGTGGGCGCAATTGCCGAGCAGTTGGTGCGCCTGGCTCCGTGTCCGGTAATGGCCGTGGCCGCCGACTGGAACGCGGGAGAGAATCGTCCCACTCCCGGCGGACCGGTTCTGTTGGCGCTGGAGCGGAATGCAGCTTGCCCGGCAGCGACCGCGGCCGCCTATTCGCTGGCTGAAACATTTCAGCGTCCGCTTATTGTTCTTCATGCGCGCACCGCGGCCGAAGTTTCGGCGATTCTCAACCCTTGCGAAACGACGCTCGAGGATTTTGGCATCAAAGCCGGAGGGAATATTACGGTTCGCAACGTGGTGAAAGACGGCAACCCAGCGTACGCGATCCGAGAGGCAGTTGCGCAATACCATCCATGCATTCTGGTCGCAGGCGTCAAGCGGGCCAGCGATACACCTGGGCAGCATGGCACAATCTTTGGGCTCCTAGCCGGTTCACGCGTGCCGGTGCTCTGCGTGCCGCCCGACGAAGCTCCAACCGGGAAAGAGCGGGAGGCTCAAATCCTGGCGGGAGTGCAATAGAAACTGCCTGCCGAAGCGATGCCGGAGGGCACGGAGGCGGGATGCCGCAAAACACCTTTTGTGAAGAATACTGCAGCATTGAATTGTCTGAATTTGCTCCACCGGCACTGAGATCCACCGAACCTAACCCGATTCGCCAGCGGTAGCGGCTCCAAGTCATGACCGCAGCCACGCTGGCGGGGAGTTGCACACGACGGAACCGCACCGGGCAAGAATGGGAGAATCAGGCGTGCAATCCGAGGCAACCTCCGAGCGCATTACGGCAGTGGCAGCGCATCCGCTTGCTGAACTGCTGGAGTGTCCGCCGACGGCGGGCGATCTGCTCAATGAGTCAGCGAAGTGCATCGCGTTCGACGCCGGAGAGGTTGTCTTTCGCCAGTCTGGACCCTGCAAAGGGCTCTACGTGGTCGTTTGGGGCAACTTCCAGCGCAAGGCCGAGAGGATGAATTCCCGCGTGGTTCTGGGCCACGCGCGCGCCGGTGACCTGGTCGAGCTCGCAGCCGCCCTTGGTGACGGAAACCACACATATACGCTCACTGCCGTAACCCGCGGCACGCTGCTGCTGCTGCCGATTCGAGCCTTGCGCCGGGCCTTTGACTGCTATCCGCCACTCCGTATGCGCCTGCTTGAGGAGCTGGCTCGCGAGGTCTCGCGGGCTTACTACGCCTGCATGGTAGACCGCGTAACTCCGCGCCGCCGCAACCGCATGGCGACAGCGTGAGAGCCCTCTCTCCACATTGAATTGATTGGCCTCGTGCTGCCCTGCCGACGTAGCGCCGCGGTCTGCGATTGGTACTCGCCGATCGCTCGTGTGATTTAAATCACATTCTGAGTTCTGCCGGTCGCCTACATTGTCTTTAGCTCCGAAGGATGCGACTCGAAAGTGGGATATACTCGGAGTAAGCCCCAGCAGGAAAATTATGGCCGTGGTTCACTCTCATCACCCCCCGGAAGATTGTCTGAATTGCGAGCACCGCCATCTGCGGATGTTCTGCAATCTCACTCCGGAAGCTCTGGCCGATTACGACAAAATCGGCATCATGATGAGCCATGCACGCGGCGCCAAACTATTCACTGAGGGCGATGCTGCCCGCAATGTTTTTGTGATCTGTTTTGGCCAGGTCAAGATCTCGTCAACCTCGCGCGACGGCAAGACAATGATTCTGAAAATCGCCGGCCCCGGCGATGTGATGGGCCTCAGCGCAGTTTTGGCCAACGTTCCCCACGAAGTGACCGCCGAGGCCATCGAGCCTTGCACGGTGAAGACCGTCCGCAAGCAGGAATTCATTGATTTCCTGGGCCGCCATGGCATCGCGTCCATGCACGCCGCGCAGTCGCTCTCCGGCGAATATCTGACCGTCTTCCACGACGCCAAGCGGCTGGCGCTTTCCGGCTCCGCAGCCGGGCGCCTGGCGCGCCTGCTGCTCGACTGGGGGCGCTCATCGGCCAACGGCAAACCCGAGATCCGCTTTACCATGGCTCTCACCCACGAAGAGATTGCCAACATGGCCGGCACCTCGCGCGAGACGGTTACCCGCCTGCTCAACCAATTCCGCCGCGACCAGTGGATCACCATCCGCGGAACCAGCCTGACCATCGTCAAGCCCGACCAGCTGGAGCGGCTGACGGCGTAGAAGCGGCTCTCAGCCGCCCGCTCTCAGCCTTCAGTTTTCGGCATTTAGTTTTCGACCTCTTGCCGGTTTGCAAAAATGACGGGTCATCCTGTAACGCCCCTCGGTTGAACATCACTAAATAGCAAGAACAGCACTCTTTTTCGAGAGACCATGCTTGGGAGGAAAGAAAAAAAGGGGGTCTGAAAAATGGGTACCGTGCAGCCGCCGAGCGGAGGCCTGGTTGGTTATTCCAACTACAACTTGTACAGCAACTGCCAGAATCTGACGGGAGTCTCTGTCACCATCGATGTTATAGAGGAAATGGTGGCAATACCCTCCGCTTCGTCGGCGGCTGGGATGCAGAGCAACGGTATTGGCTTTCAGTTCAACTGTCTGCCTCGCTCCGGGGGTTCGATCGTCTGGCAGCAATACATCATGGTCGTTTCACGGACCGGCGAAAATTTGCGCTGGGGAGTCAACAATTGGAATACCAACCCAGCCGACACCGATGGAATTATCGACCAGGGAGGGAACCTGGCGACGCTTCCGTCACCGTTTGCAGCGGGTTACTCGAGCATACCGGCCGGGTACCGGTTTGAGATTGCGCTGAACAACGACGCCGGCGACAACATCATCGGGGCAACCTTTTCGATGTACGACCAGAATGGCGCCCTCGTATTCCAGCCGGAGACGGTTGTGCTGACATCCCTCACCGATGTCAACGGGAATCAGATAACGGCGGCGGACCTCTCACCCATCGTCGACGTCGATTTGGTGATCGTGGGTTACGCCAACGGAGCCGCCACCACCCTCGTCCGGGGCGCCGGCACCATCACCTACCGCGCCGCTAACTCTCTGACGGCCCTCAACACGTTTCCTCCGTGCACCTTAGGCGTCAATACAGCGGAGTCGTCGAACGTGAGGTACGGCCTGTTGAACTCCTCGGCAAGTACTCAGATCGTCCAGACCTTCCAGGTCAGCGGCCGGCAGTTGCCTCCCTTGCTCGCAAACTTTCAGACCGTGGACGGTTACCAGCATATTTTCGTTCTCGGAACCGACGGGAATCTGTGGCTGGAGCAGCCTCCGTTCGGCTCGCCGCCGCCCGCGCGGACGCAGGTAGACGGCAACGTCTATGCATTTCAGGCGCTCGACAATCAAACCGTGATGGTACTCGGCAGCGATGGTAATTTGTGGCTCGAGCAGGATCCATTCGGCAAAGTCCCGCCGCCGCGCGTGCAGGTCGACAGCCACGTGCAGGCAATGCAGGCCCTCAGCTCACAAGAGGTGCTGGTGCTGGGCAACGACGGAAAACTGTGGCTGGAGCAGGCGCCGTTCGGCAACGTGCCGCCGTCGCGCGTGCAGGTAGACGCCAACGTGATCGGCTTCCACGCGGTGAATGATAACTACATATTTGTTCTTGGATCGGATGGCAATTTGTGGCTGGAAACGGGTCCGTTTGGAAACGTCCCGCCTTCGCGCCAGCAGGTCGACGCCAATGTCCGGTCGTTTGCGGCATTGGAGGTCTACGCCTTTCTCTGGGTCCTGGGGACCGATGGCAATCTTTGGCTGGAGTTCTCTCCGTTCGGAAACGTCCCTCCCACCCGTGTTTTGATCGACTCCAACGTCCTGTCGATGCAACCGGTTGATCTCAACGACGTGATTGTGTTGCGGACCGACGGAACATTGTGGCTGGAACAGGGGTCTTCTGCCAATTCGCCGATTACTCGCACACAGATCGATGGCAACGTGATCGAGTTCGCGGCAACCGACACCACTCAAGTGCTGGTGCTGGGAGGTGATGGCAATCTGTGGCTTGAGCAGGCGCCGTTCGGCGAGGTACCGCCGGCCCGGCAGTTAGTAGATGGCAACGTTGCGTGATGACACGGCGCAGAGCAAAACCAGACATGCAGCCGCTACGACAATCATTCAAGTTGATTTCATAGGACTGATTTCAAGTGGGAAATGCTTACCGGGGAGTTTTACGCGTGCGCTATCTGAAAACCGGAGACGCTGTATTCCGAGGCCTCAACTTCCGAGTTGCCGTGACCCCAGGGAGCGGCGACCTAGCACACAAATGGACTGGCCACACCTTCTCTGGTTTTGCGGTAGTCGTCGCGGCAGCGCAAATAATTCGCGGCTACCTCTGCTCAATCGCCGTCCGCTCCGCAGCCAATGCGACCGGCTCTTCAAGCGGCTCCCTCAGAGTCAGCACAGGGCAGCGGGCGTGTGCCAACACGCGATAGATAATGCGGTCGCGGGTGAAGTTCTCAAAAGCCGAGCGATGCGTCGCGCCCAGAATAATCAGGCTCGCGTGTCGCTCCACCGACTCCGAGAGAATCTCAATCACCGGATGGCCATGAATCACAACCGGTTCGACGGCTGCGCAGCAGCCCGCGCCCGTCTCGGCGGCGAGCTTGCGCAGTTCATGCATGGCCAGGGAATCGAGCCCCGTCATCAGCCCATCTCGCATCATCTCATGGGCAGGCGGCAGCACGTGCAGCAGAACCAGCCTCGTATTCTGGCTGGCGGCAATTGAGCAGGCAAGCGCTGCGCTCGGGCGGGAGGTCTCTCGCAAACTGGTGGCGAGGAGAACGACGCGATTACGCTCTCCAAACGCCTCCGGGAGATAAGCCTCGGGTCCCACGGTTATGACCGGGATATTGACCGAGCGCAGCACTTGTTCTGCAACGGAGCCGATGAGCAACTTGCCGATCTTGCTCCGGCTCCGAGTCCCCACGATGATTCGATCCACCTGGAACTGGCGAATGATGGTAGCAATCTGTTGCGTGGGATGTCCCTCGCGCACCACGGCTTCGCACAGAACTCCCCTAAGCTGGGCGCGTTCACTCCATGCCAGCAGCTCTCTCTCAGCAAACTCCACCACGCTCATGGTGTCGTAGTAGGGCATGCCGGCCGCATCCACTCCCATTGCGGCCCGGGCAGAGAGCACATGCAGCAATAGCAGGCGTGCGCCCGCCTCCGAAGCCTGTTCAATGGCATACGGCATCAGCCGCTCAAGGTCGTTCAGGTCGGTTGCGACCAGAATGACGCGCGGCTTTGCCCATCGCTGGCCGCAGTCTGACATGCCGGAAGATTGGCACCGATGTTCAGGCGAAGATGTGCCGGAACCCACACCTCAAAGTGATCAGGCTCACTTTACGGCACGATCGATTTGCGATAACCCGCGTCAAGCTGCGATCATCGCTCGGGTTCATTCCAATGGGAGCATTCCAGCATGAAACTCAGTCGATTTCTTTTTATGGCCGCAACCGTTGCGGCCGTGTCGCCGATTTTGATGGCACAGGCATGGCCGCCCACGCCTGACCATCTGACCATGCCGATATGGCCGGGAACGCCGCCGGACCATGTGGCCCAATCGCAACCCGAAGGCGACACAACCACGGCCAAAGACAATCTGATTGCTGGGCGTCCGTTGGTCCGAATCGGCCACGTTTCAATTCCAACCATCACGCTTTACCGGCCCAAAGGAATCAATTCCGGCGCGGCGATCGTGGTATTTCCCGGCGGTGGCTACTCGATCCTGGCTATCGATCTTGAAGGCACCGAGGTCTGCGACTGGCTGAACTCAGAGGGCGTGAACTGTGTGTTGCTCAAATATCGCGTGCCAGGCACGGGGCCTTATCCCAAGAGCCCGGCCGCGCTTGAAGATGCACAGCGGGCGATGCGCCTGGTGCGGCAGCATGCGGACGAGTGGGGCATCGATCCCAAGCGGGTGGGGGTGTTAGGATTCTCTGCCGGCGGGCACCTTTCGGCGGCCATCAGCAATCTCTACGACCAAAAACTTTACGAACCCATCGACGCTGCCGACCACCTGAGCTGCAGGCCCGATTTCTCAGTGGTTGTTTATCCCGGCTACCTGGCGCTGGCTGACAAGGATTTTGCTCCGAACGATGCCATTAAGCCGACCAAGGACACTCCGCCAACCATCATCGTTCAGGCCGAAGACGACCCGGTGCACGTCGAGAATGCGGTGGTCTACTTCATGCAACTCAAAAACGCTGGCGTTCCCGCAGAACTGCATGTGTTTGCCCAGGGCGGCCATGGATACGGCCTGCGGCCAACCGAGTTGCCGATCACGCATTGGCCCAAGCTGGTTGAAACCTGGATGCGGACGATCAAGGTGCTGCCACCAAACAATTAGACTGAGCCCATGATCCTGGCAGTCTTGACAATCTCCGACCGTTGCTCGCGTGGCATGATGACCGACACGGCCGGCCCGGCAGTAGTGGCAGAGCTTAGGGCCGCATGGCCGCAGGCTGAAATCGAAACCCGTCTGCTGCCTGACGAGGAGGAGCAGATTGCGGCCGCGCTGCTGGAGTGGTGTGGTCAGGGCGCGGCGCTTGCAGTGACGGTCGGCGGCACAGGCCTTGGACCCCGCGACCGTACTCCTGAAGCCACGCGGCGCGTAATCGATCGCGAGGCCCCGGGGCTGGCCGAGGCCATGCGGGTCATGACCTCCGCGAAGAATCCTTACGCGTGGCTTTCACGCGGAGTCGCCGGTCTCAAAGGCGAAACACTCATCGTGAACCTGCCCGGTAGCGAGCGGGCCGCCATTGAGTGCTGGAATGCCATCTCCAAGTTGGTTCGACACGGGCTTGACGTGGCCAAAGGTAGCACAGAGCATCCATAACGGCCGCGTAGCACGAATCTCCAAATCGTGTGACACTTGTCACATCCTGTCCTTTCGCGCGCTAGGTACCGTCAAGCCAAGTACTGCTATCCATGCGTCTCCGCCGATCATTCGCGCTTTTGCTTCTGCTGTCGCTCGCTGCAGCGGCAGGTGCGGCGCAGAGTGCTGAGAGTGTGGAGGGCAGTAGCGGTAAAGCTCTGCCGCCGGCCGTGAACGAGACCATCGTTGTCACCGCCGACGTAAACCAGAGCGACGTACTGTCGCCCGATCCCGCGGTCAGGGTTTTCGCAACCGAGAACCTGCTCGACGCCAATCCCGGCCGGCCCGGCGCGCCCATCTCCATACCCGGATACCCCGTTGAGACTGCCTCGAGCGGCATCAAGGCACCGCAGTACTTTGCCCCTGGCGTCGCCGGCGATCACGGCGAGCCCATCGCGCAGTACATCCAGGTTGGCACCTATCTTATGCCCAATAACCTCTCGGCGAATGCGCACGGCAACGGCTATGCCGACCCGAATATCTTGATTGCCGGCGTAATTGAAAGCGTGCAGGTAGATGGGGGCGCCTACAATGTGCGCGAAGGCAATCACGCGCTAAACATGGCCGCGACGTATGGGCTGCGCACGCATCTGGAACCATTTTCGACGTGGGTTGCCGACGATCGAGACTTTACTGTTACGGCCGGAGTG